>JASHXJ010000054.1 GCA_030043595.1 Trebonia sp. | reverse complement strand
AGTACTACGCCGAGCGGGGCTGGACCGACGGCCTGCCGGTCGTCCCGGTCACGCCGTCCTACCTCGCGCGGTTCCTGGCGACCACAAGCCGCGACCCGGACGAGGTGCTCATTCCGATGCCGCACCTCAACAAGAACCTCACGGTCCGGCTCGCGGCTATCAACGCGGCGCTGGCCGGCTGCCTGCCGGAATACTTTCCCGTCGTGCTCGCCGCCTGGGACTCGTTCCTCAAGGATGGCATGGTCACCAGGTCGATCTGGCAGTCGACCACGGGCACCGCCGGGTTCGTCGTGGTCAACGGCCCGGTCCGGCAGCGGATCGGGCTGAACAGCCGTGGCAACGTGTGGGGCTCCGGATTCCGCGCCAACGCGACGATCGGCCGGGCGATCAGGCTCGGCGCGATCAACGGGCTCGGGCTGAAGCCGCACGTGTTCGACCAGGCCACCCAGGGCACGCCCGCCAAGTACTCCTGCTGTATCGCGGAGAACGAGGAGGACTCTCCCTGGCCGAGCCTGGCCGCCGACAACGGCATGGGCCCGGACGACAGCGCCGTCTCCGCGACCGTCATCCGTTCGGTGCTGCACATCGAGGCCCGGCACACCACGGTCCCCGATCAGCTCGCCGTGGACTTCGCCGACTCGTTCTGCCGCACCGGCGCGCTGGTGCGGGCGCGGGCCAGCGGCTACGTGGTGCTGAACCCGGAGCACGCCCGGCTGCTCGACAAGGCCGGCTGGACCAAGCAGGACCTGCGCCAGGCGATCGTCGAGCACGGCTTCCGCACGTACCGGCAGCTCGCCGCCGCCGGCAAGGAGGCCATCGCCGGCGGCACCGGCTGGCGGCTGCCCGCCGACCACCCGGACGCGATCGCGCAGACCCCGCCGGAAGACCTCGACACCCCCGTCCAGCTGCTCAACTCGGTGGAGGCGGTGCAGATCGTGGTGGCGGGCGCGCCCAACGCCGGAGTCTCGTCGGTCGTCGAGACGTTCGGCCCGTTCGACCGCCCGCCCGCGATGACCAGGGTGGAGCAGAAAGAATAAGGGCCCGGACGGTGACTGGCCAATTCCGGAAGTCTTAATCCGGTGGCGAAGGCCGTGGCGGCTGAGCGCGGATAGGCGTGCGCCGGAGAGCCGCCACGGTCCGTTCTGGATAAAGGGTTTTAGACCTTCATCTTCTTCTTGCCGGTCATGTCCTTGCTGAACGGGTCCTCAGACGGCATCTTGCCGTCCGGGGTCGCCTGGTCCACCATTCCCGGCAGGGCCTTCGCGACGCGGTCGCATACTTCCTGCGGTGACATGCCGTGCTGCTTCGCCATCTGGTTGAGCATGGCCGGGTCGACAGCGGGCCGAATGTCCTCGCCGGAGACCGGCTGGTTCGGCCCCTTGCCGATCCAGGACTGAACCTGCTGGCTGAGGCCCTTCTTGCTGAGCTTGGACATGATGTCCTGCATGCGGGTAGCCCCGAACAGTTTCTGGATGGTGGCAGTGCCGCCTTCCAGACCCTGCTGACCGCCTAGCTTGTCCAGGCTGTCCTGCATTCCCATGGTTTCCCCCATGATTTGGCGTTCGGTTTGCACGATTGGCGCCAATAGCGTTGACGTGTACTTCACGTCACTGCCGAAGCTATAGTGCCCACCTGTCACACACGTAACCATGGCAGTGCGGGTTATGCGGAAAGAACCCCTTTACGCTCTGCGCCAGAATGCGGAGAAGACGCGGGCGGCACATATGCGCCGGCCACAAGCGGAAGCCCGCGGGCAGCATCCGCCGGGACAACCTGGGTCTTCTCTCGCGCCCGCTTCTTGCGTGACGCCGGCGGGCGGGCCAAGCTCGATACAGGGGAAGTCACGCGAGCGGATGCCGGGAGAGGGCTTGAGCAGCACCACGATCAGCGAGCCGAGCCGGCGGACGCCGGTATACGGGGAGTTCGACGTCGTCGTGGTCGGCGGGGGGCCGGCCGGGATCATGGCGGCGACGGCGGCCGCGAGAGCCGGGCAGTCCACGCTGCTCATCGAGCGGTACGGGTTCCTCGGCGGTGCGGGGACCGCCGGCGGTCTCTCGACGTTCTGCGGGCTGCACGCGCGGACCTACGGCGCCGACGTGCGGGTGATCAGGGGGCTGGCCGATGAGCTGCTCGACCGGCTGGTCAAGCTGGACGGGCTCAACGCGCCGCACCTGACGATCGCGGACGGCATCGCCGCGCAGGCGTTCGACATCTCCGCGTACAAGATCGCGGCCGACGAGCTCGTCACGGGCGCGGGGGCGCGCATCCTCTTCCACGCGATGGCCGTCGGCGCCACCATGAAGGACCAGCAGACGATCGACGCGGTGCTGATCGAGTCCAAGTCCGGCCGGCACGCGGTCCGCGCCCGGTTCTTCATCGACGCCTCCGGCGACGGCGACCTCGCCGCCTGGGCAGGCGTCCCGTACGAGAAGTCGCCGCCGATCGACGGGATGATGTACCCGTCGCTGATGTTCCGCATCAACGCCGTGGATGTCGCCAAGGCCGGGCCGGCGCCATGGCGCACCGTCGAGCGCCTGATGGACGAGGCGGAAAAGGCGGGCACCCACACGTTCCCCCGCAAGAAGCCGATCGTCCGCCCGCAGCGCAACCCGCTGGAGTGGCGCGCCAACCTGACCCAGCTGCGCCGGGAGGACGGCGGCGCGATCGACGGCACCAACGTGGACGAGCTCACCAGGGGCGAGCTGACCGGCCGCCAGCAGGCCCTCGACGCGTTCACGTTCATCAGGGACCGCACGCCCGGCTTCGAGGACTCCTACATCGTGGACATCGCACCGCAGATCGGGATCCGCGAGACGCGCAGGATCATCGGCCGCCACCAGCTCACCGAGGACGAGGTGCTGCGCTGCGTCGACTTCTACGACACGATCGGCGTCAACGGCTGGCCGGTCGAGTCGCACGTGGCCGGCAACGTCGAGTTCCGCTGGCAGAAGCACGCGCGCGGGTTCAACCAGCTGCCGTTCCGGATCATCGTGCCGCCTCGCACGGAGAACCTCTACGTCGCCGGACGGTGCGCGTCGATGACGCACGGCGCCCAGTCCGCCGCGCGGGTGACCGGGCCGTGCTTCGCGATGGGCGAGGCCGCGGGCACCGCCGCGGGCATGGCCCTGGAGGCGAGCATCCCCGGCGGCGACATCGACGTCACGGAGCTGCAGCGGCGGCTGGAGAACCAGGGTGTCTTCCTCGGCCGGCGCAAGCCAGAGCAGGTGCTCTAAGGGTCGGCGAACACGGCGGGGATGTGCGTGTCCGCTGGGACAATTGCGGTTTTTCTGTGGTCGCGCCCTCTTGCCCGGGGCACCCCGCCGTATCAGGCTCGGTAGTGTGCCAGACCGCAAGCTCCGCTCCAACTTCACGCCGGGCACGACGCCGTGGGCGATGCGCCGCGCGCAGTGGACCGCGCTCGGCCTGACGGACGCCGACCTGGAAAAGCCCAAGATCGCGATCGTCAACTCCTCCTCGAGCCTGGCCAGCTGCTTCAGCCACCTGGACGAGATCGTCGCGCCGCTCAAGGAAGCGATCACGCAGGCGGGCGGCGTCGCCTTCGAGGTCCGCACCGCCGCCCCCAGCGACGCGATCACCAGCGCCGGCGCCGCCGGCCAGTACATCCTGCCCAGCCGCGACCTGATCGCCAGCGACATCGAGGTCGCCGTCGAGGGCGCGCTGCTGGACGGCATGGTGTGCCTGGCGTCCTGCGACAAGACCACGCCCGGCCAGCTGATGGCGGCCGGGCGCCTCAACATCCCGACGATCATCGTGGCCTGCGGCTACCAGCCCTCCGGCGTGTACAGGGGCGAGTCGGTCGACTTCGAGGACATCTTCCGGTTCGCCGGGCACGTGGCCGCCGGCCGGATGACCGTGGACGAGCTCGCCGAGATGAGCAGCTGCGCGGTGACCGGGCCCGGCGTCTGCGCCGGCATGGGCACCGCGAACTCCATGCACCTGGCTGCCGAGGCCCTCGGCATGGCGCTGCCCGGCACGACCCCCGCTCTCGCCCGCGGGGAAAAGATGTGGGACGCCGTCGCACGGGCTGGCCGCCGCATCGTCGAGCTGGTCGACGAGGACATACGCCCCCGCTCACTCCTAACGGACCGTGCCTTCTCCAACGCCGTCACCGCGATCCTGGCGGTCAGCGGGTCGGTCAACTGCCTTAAGCACCTGCAGGCCGTTGCCGTGGAGGCCGGCTGCGACGTGAACGTGTACCGGCTGTTCGAGAACCTGGCCACCAAAGTCCCGCTGCTCACCGACGTCAAGCCGAACGGCGACACCCAGATCACGCAGTTCGACGCGGCCGGCGGCACGCTCGGCCTGCTCAAGCAGCTGGCTCCCCTGCTGTACCTGGACCAGCCGACGGTCGGCGGAATCACGCTCGGCGAGGCGACGGCCGCAGCGACCGTCGACGAGGACGTGATCCGCCCGCTCAACCGGCCGCTGGCCACGCACCCCGGCATCGTGGTCATGCGCGGCTCGCTGGCGCCCGACGGCGCCGTGCTCAAGCGGACCGTCGCGGACGACGCGCCGCTGGAGTTCCGCGGGCCCGCGATCGTGGTGCGCTCCCGGGAGGAGGGGGTCGCCGCGGTGCGCGCCGGCACGGTGAAGGCCGGCGACGTGGTGGTGCTCACCGGGCTCGGGCTGCGCGGCTCCCCCGGCATGGGGCTGACCTCCGCGCTGATGTTCGCCATCGACGGCGCGGGCCTGTCGACCAAGGTGGCGGTCATCACCGATGGGCAGATGTCCGGGCTGGTCAACGGCGGCCTGGTGATCGCCGAGGTAGCGCCGGAAGGCGCGGCGGGCGGTCCGCTCGAGCTGGTGCACGACGGCGACATGATCAGCATTGACGTCAACGCGCGAGCGATCGAGCTCGAGGTGGACCCCGCCGAGCTGGAGCGGCGCCGGGCGCAGTTGCCGCCGCTGGCGGCGCCCGCGGGCTGCGGGTGGCTGTCGGTGTACGCGCGCACTGTCGCGCCGCTCGGGGCTGGCGCTACGCTCAGCGGCACGAAGCCTGCGACGAGATAACGGAAGGCGAGGGAGCCAGTGCGCGCCGTTCGGTACATAGATAAAGAAGTGGGCACGGCGGTTGCCGATGTAAGCGACCCCAGCCCGGCACCTGGCGAAGTGGTCGTGGCTGTCGAGGCCTGCGGGCTGTGCGGGTCCGATGTGCACGCGGTGCAGAACGGCCAGTGCGAGCCCGGGCAGATCCTCGGGCACGAGTTCAGCGGGCGGATCGTGGCGCTCGGAGCGGACGTGACGGGCTGGTCCGAGGGGCAGCCGGTGGCGGCCTCGCCGCTCGGGTCGTGCGGCAAGTGCCGGATCTGCATGCGCGGCCTGGCGTTCCGCTGCCCGGCGGCGCCGAACATCGGGATCAACCGCCAGGGCGCGTACGCGGAGTACGCCGCGGTGCCCGCGCGGCAGCTCGTGGCGCTGCCGCCGGAACTGCCGGTCGAGGTCGGGTCGCACGCCGAGCCGCTGTCGGTGGGGTCGCAGGCGGCGAAGCTGGCATCGGTGGGACCCGGTGACCCGGTGCTCGTGTACGGGGTGGGGCCGATCGGGCTGTACGTCATCATGGCGCTGCGCCTGTTCGGGGCCGGGCCGATCGTCGCGGCGGGGCGGTCGGCGGGGCGGCGGGAGGCGGCGGCCGACGTCGGGGCCGATGTGGTGATCGACACCCGCGAGATCTCGGTGGCGTCCTACGCGGAGCAGTCCGGGACGCGGTTCGCGGCGGTGGTCGAGTGCTCCGCGGCGCCGGGAGCTTTTACCGAGGGGCTCGCGGTGCTCGAGCCGGGCGGCACGTTCGTCGAGGTCGCGCTGACGCCCGAGGTGGCGTCGCTGCCGCTGTTCGGGATGCTCAGCGAGGGGCACCACATCGTCGGCGCCTGTGCCTTCTCCGACGAGACCTACCGGGAGTCAGTGGCGCACCTCGCGGCCGGGCGGGTGCCCGTGCAGCGGCTGGTCAGCGAGCGGGTGTCGCTGGAGGAAACGCCGGACGCGCTACGGCGGCTGCAGACGCCAGGGTCGCTGGTGCGGATCCTGGCCCGGCCGTTCATGTCTGCCCCGTGGCCGGAATCCGTCCCTACGTGAATACGTAAAGGAGCCTCATCGTGGAAGAGTTCGCGGGCAAGACCGCCGTCGTCACCGGGGCGGGCAGCGGGATGGGCAAGGCGTTCGCGCTGCGCTGGGGTGCCGAGGGGATGAACGTCGTGATCGGCGACATCCAGCAGGACGCGCTCGACCAGACGGCCGCGGAGCTTTCGGCCGCGGGCGTGCCGGTGCTCGGGCGCAGGACCGACGTGGCGAGGCTGTCCGACATCGAGGCCCTGGCGGACGCCGCCGAGGAGCGGTTCGGGAAGATCCACCTCGTGCACAACAACGCTGGCGTCGAGGGCTACCTGGACGGGCCGATCTGGGCAGCCACCGCCAAGGACTGGGACTGGACGCTGTCGGTCAACCTGATGTCGGTGATCTACGGCATCAGGACGTTCGTGCCGCGGATGCTCGCCCATGGCGAGGAAGGTCACGTGGTCAACACCTGCTCGATGACGTCGGTGATCGCGGCCGGCAACATGTACGGGATCTGCAAGCACGCGATCCTCGCCATGACCGAGGTCCTCGCCGCGGACCTGGCGGCGGCGGGCGCTAACGTCGGGGCGACCGGGATCTGCCCGGGGATCATCGCGACCAACCTGTTCCACGGGTCACGGAACCGGCAGGCTGACCTGTCGAACCAGGCCGGGATGTCGGCCTCGGGCGCGGCGCTGCGGGACCACATGCACGCCGTGCTGTCCAAGGGCATGCCGCCGTCCGAAGTCGCGGACAAGGTGGTCACGGCGGTGCGCGAGAAGAAGCTGTACCTGCTCACCGACCACGAGTGGGACAGCCGGATAGTCGCCAGGCACGACGCAATCATGGCCGGGGCGGTCGGCCCCGCGGCCACCGGGATGCTGGACGCGGAGGGTGTCCGATGAGCGCGAAGTACGGTTTCGATGGGCAGGTCGCGGTCGTCACCGGCGCGGCGGCGGGGTTCGGGCTCGCGGTCGCTACCCGGCTGGCTGAGGAGGGCGCACGGCTCGTCCTCGTAGACCGGGCGGCCGATGCCCTGCACTCGGCCGCGGAGAAGCTCTCCGGGCTGCCGGTGGTCGCCGACGTGTCGGTGGAGTCCGAGGTGGACGGGTACGTGGCCGCGGCGGTGGACGCTTTCGGGCGGATCGACCTGTTCTTCAACAACGCCGGCATCGAGGGGCGGATGGCCCCGATGACGGAGCTGTCCGTCGCGGACTTCGACCGGGTGTGGGCCGTGAACGCGCGCGGCGTCTTCATGGGGCTGCGTGCCGTGCTGAAGGTGATGAAGCCGCAGGGCTCTGGCGCGATCGTGAACACGGCGTCGATGGCGGCGATCAAGGGGGCCGCGACGTTCTCCCCGTACATCGCCTCCAAGCACGCGGTGCTCGGCCTCACCAAGTCGGCGGCGCTCGAGGGCGCGCCGTTCGGCATCCGGGTCAACTGCGTGGCGCCCGGGCACATCGACACGCGGATGGCCCGGGACCTGACCGCGCAGATCAACCCCGACGACCCCGAAGGGGTCTTCCGTGCGGTCTCGGAGTCGGTGCCCCTGGGCAAGCGCTACGGCACAGCGACGGAGGTATCGAACCTGGTCGTATGGCTGCTGTCGTCGGAGTCTGAGTACATCTCCGGGGCGCTCTACCTCATCGACGGCGCGCTCAACGCGGGGTGAGGGCCACCCATGCGAGCGACGACAGCGGGGTGACCGGGGACGGGTTAGCGTTCGCGAGCACGTGCAGCGCTTCGATGACGCTGGCGAAGTGCTCCCGCGTGAGCTGCTCGGCCGCCTCCGGGTCGCCGCCGATCACCGCCTCGATGATGCCCAGGTGCTCGCTGAGCCCCTGGGCGAGGCGGCCGGGCAGCAGCGACACGTGGAACTGGTAGCGCACGCCCTGGTACCGCAGCCGCTCGATGATGCTCGCGGCGGTCTGCTGGCCGGCGATCTCGCGGAGCTTGGCGTGCACCAGGTCGCTGACCCGGCTGTCGGTGACCACGTCGCCGTTCTTGACCGCGTCGGTCATCTCGTCGGCCATCTTCCGCAGCTCGAGGTGGTCGTCCTCGGTCGCCCGTTCCGCCGCCTTGGCCGCGCACATCCCCTCAACGAGGGCGCGGACCTCCAGGATCTCGATCGCCTCCTCGATCGGCACAGGCCGCACCCAGGCGCTGCGATTGCGCTGGCGGCTGATCAGCCCCTCGTTCACCAGCAGCGCGAGGGCCTCGCGGACCGCGCCGCGGGAGGTCTCGTACTTCGCGGCGAGCTCCGATTCCACCAGCCGCTGCCCCGGCGCGAACTCGCCACGGTAAATCGCCTGCCGCAGCTTGTCCAGCAAGCTGACGGTTTCGGTCAGGCCAGTTTCCATGTCGTGGGTCTGCACGCTGTCCTCTCGTCCCCGCTCCCATCATCAAGAATGACAGACGAAACTGAGGATTCTGTTACCGGCTGGTATGACGAATGTTGCAGGCATCCGCGGCGGTGCGTACGACCGCGAGTGCGGAGGCGAGGTGGCGTCCATGGATGATCTCGTCGCTCAGGCGCTGAGCACGGCAGACGGGGGCGAGGTGCTTGTACCGGGCTGTTTATGCCGCCGTGCTGCGGCACCTGCCGCCGGAGACGGCGCACGCGGCCGGCTTCTGGCTGATCCGCGCGGCGGCGTTCGTTCCCGGCGGGACGTGGCTGCTGCGGCTGTTCCTCGCGCCGCGCGATCCGGTCCTGCGGGTGCGCGCGCTCGGCCTCGACTTCCCCGGGCCGCTCGGCCTCGCGGCCGGGTTCGACAAGGACGGGCGCGGCGTCGCCGGGCTGGCGGCGCTCGGGTTCGGGTTCGTCGAGGTGGGCACGGTGACCGCGCGGCCGCAGCCGGGCAACGCGAAGCCGCGGATGTTCCGCTTCCCGGCCGAGCGCGCGCTGGTCAACCGGATGGGCTTCAACAACGCCGGCGCGGCGGCGCTGGCGGCGCGGCTGCGGGCGGAACGGCTGCGGGCGCAGCGCGACCGGCGCGGGCCCCATGGCCGATGGCCGGTCGTCGGCGTGAACATCGGCAAGACCAAGGTGGTGCCTGAGGCGTCGGCGGTGGCCGACTACGTGACCAGCGCCCGCCTGGTCGCCGACGTCGCCGACTACGTGGTCGTCAACGTCAGCTCGCCGAACACGCCGGGCCTGCGCGACCTGCAGGCCATCGATAAGCTGCGGCCGCTGCTTCGCGCGGTCCGGGCGGCGCTCGACGAGGCCTCGCCGCGGCGGCGGGTG
>JASHXJ010000414.1 GCA_030043595.1 Trebonia sp. | reverse complement strand
AGCGCCAGCCGGGCCGCGTGGTGGCCGCCCATTCCGTGCACGCCCGGGCCGGGTGGCGTGCTCGCCGAGCACACGTAGACCCCGCGCAGCGGCGTCGCCCACGGGTGCGGCGAGAGCAGCGGGCGGCGCACGAGCTGGGCAAGGCCGGCGTCGCCGCCGGCGATGTCGCCGCCGATGAGGTTCGGGTCGTGCCGCTCGAGCGCGGCCGGGTCGTGCGCGGCGCGCGCGAGGACCAGGTCACGGAACCCCGGCGCGAACCGCTCGATCTGGTTCTCGATGGCGGCGGTCATGTCCGCCGCCGAGCCGTTCGGGACGTGGCAGTACGCCCACAGCACGTGCCGCCCGGCCGGCGCGCGCGACGGATCCGCCGCACATGGCTGGACGGCGAGGACGTACGGCCGCGCCGGGTGCCGCCCGGCCGCCACCTCGGCCTCACCTGCCGCGATCTCGGCGAGCGTTCCGCCCAGGTGCACGGTGCCCGCTTCCGCCACCGCGGGGTCCTTCCACGGGACCGGCCCGGACAGCGCCCAGTCCAGCTTGAACACGCCCGGCCCGTAGCGGTACCGGCGCAGGCGGCTCGCGTAGCCGGCCGGCAGGCGGTCGCCGCAGACCGCCAGGACCTGGGCCGGCGTCATGTCCAGCAGGATCACGCCCGCACGCGGCACGTCGGCCAGGTCCCGCACCGTCGTTCCTGGCTCGGTGTCGCCACCGAGCGAAACCAGGCGGTCGGCCAGGGCGGCAGCCAGCCGCTGCGACCCGCCGCGGACCACCGGCCAGCCGACCTGGTGCGCGAGCCCGGCGAGCAGCATCCCGTACCCGCCGGTTACCGGCGCGCGGAGGTCGACCATGGAGTGCCCCGCCATCCCGGCGAACAGCGCCCGCGCCCGCTCGCCGGCGAACAGGGCACGCGCGAGCACCGTCGCCGGCAGCGCGCCCAGGACGCCGTACCTGGCCAGCCGCAGCGGCGCGCGCGGCAGGGACAGCGGTGACAGCAGCGAGTCCACCAGGGCGGGCCCGCCGCGCGCCACCGCCCCCACGCTCTCCCGCCAGGCGGCGGCATCCCATGCGGAGCCGAGCCCCGCGGCGGTCCGTGCGACGTCCCGGTACACCAGTACCGCGTCCGCCCCGTCCATCGGGTGCGCCGCCTGCACCGGGGGGAACGCCCATTCGACCGGCAGCGGCAGGTCCCTGAAGGCCGCCGACGCCCTGGCCAGCGGCAGCACGGTGGCGCACACATCGTGCGTGAACCCCTCCAGGGTGAGGGCCGCGCTGCGCAGGCCGCCGCCGAGCTCCGCGGCTCCCTCCAGCAGGAGCACGCGGAGCCCCGCCTCGGCGAGCGTGATGGCGCCGATCAGCCCGTTGGGCCCCGATCCGACCACCACGGCGTCGTATCCGTCCGCTCCAGCCACCGGTCCTCCTGTCATCAGGAGTACCCGTAATCAGCCGGCCCGCGTCTCACGCGCGAAGGCCGCGTGTAATTCCGGTTACACCTGGCACCTGATGGCCCGTCCGGAGGACGCTTTCCTTGAGAACCGGCTCTCCGCAGGCGACCGGTGCGGTAACGGGCCTGGCTCGCCGGTCAGATCTTCGGACGTGACAAGGAGTCATCAGAAATGGCAATAGGTATCGCATTCATGGAAGTCGATGACGTCGACCGCTGGCTCAAGTCGACCAGGCGGGGGGAGCTCCTCGGCTCCCTGGGGATCACCGGAAAGGTCTTCGCGGATCCCGCGCACTCCAACCGGGTCGGGGTGTACGCCGACGTCCCCGACGTGGCTGCCCTCCAGGCATTCATGCAGTCCGAGAGCGCGGCGGAGGCCATGCGAGCGGACGGCGTCCACCTCGAGTCGTTCGTGATGCTGTTCGAGGCAGCCGACCACTTGTGATTGTCCGCGCCCGACCGGGTCCCGCCGCGCTTGCGCTGTGCGGGGCCCGGGTCCCTGCATGACCTGGAACACGTGATCAGGACAGCTGAGTCGCGCCGCTGGCCGCACGCTCGCGGACTGCCTGCCGCGCCTCGCCGGCCGCAGGCGACTGCGCACTCGAGCGCAGCGTCAGGTAGCTGAGCACGACCCCGGTGGCGAGCAGGGCGATCGTCACCCACAGCCCCGCGTGGTACCCGTCGAGGAACGCCGTGGGCGCCGACGCGCCGCCACCCAGCGCCACCGCCTGCCGTGACCGCAGCACCGCGCCGATCACCGTGACCCCCAGCAGGCCGGCGACTTCGCGCGAGGCGTTGAGCAGGGCGGACGCGATGCCCGTCTGCCCTGTCGGCGAGGCCTCGAGGACCGCGCTCGTCAGCGGCACGTTCATCAGCCCGGCGCCAAGGCCGAACACGACGAACCCGGGCATCAGCGAGCCGAACCCGGCGGCCGTGCCGAGGCGGCCGAACAGGACCAGGCCGACGACCATGAGCAGCATCCCGAGCGAGACCGTGCGGTGGCTTCCGATGGCGGGCGCCACCCGTGGCGCGAGCGTGGCGGCCAGCGCGATGGCCACCGCCATCGGCACGAACGACAGTCCGGCCTTGGTCGGCGAGAATCCCAGGATGCCCTGCAGGTACAGGGAGGTGAAGAAGTAGATCCCGAAGATGCCGAACGCCCACATCATCATCGTCACCGTGCCGCCGCTGAACTGCCGGGACCGGAACACGGCCAGCGGCACCATCGGCTGCGCGCTGCGGGCCTCCACGGCGATGAAGACCGCCGCCGCCAGCGCCGCGAACGCGAACGCGGCGACGATCTGCGGTGAGGTCCAGCCGCGGTCATGCCCTTCGATCAGCGCGTAGGTCAGCGCGAACAGCGCGAGCGCCGATGTGGCGAGTCCGGGGATGTCGAGCCGCCGCGCGTGCCCCTCCGCCCGCGAGTCGGCGACGGACGCGATGGCGATGGCGAACGTGATGACGCCAAGCGGGACGTTGATGAGGAAGATCCATCCCCAGCGGATGTGCTGGCTGATGACGCCGCCGATCACCGGGCCGAGCGCAAGGCCCAGCGCCCCGACCGCCCCCCAGACGCCGATCGCCGCGGTGCGCTCCCGCGGGTTGGTGAAGGCGTGCGCGATGATCGCGAGCGTGGCCGGCATCAGCAGCGCGGCGCCCAGTCCCTGCACGGCCCTGGCTCCGATGAGCACGCCGCCGCTGCCGGCCAGCCCGGCGGCGAGCGAGGAGAGCGTGAAGATGGCCAGGCCCACCAGGAACACCCGGCGCCTGCCGTACACGTCGGCGAGCAGTCCGCCGACGAGCAGCAGCCCGGCCAGGACGAGCAGGTAGCTGCTGACGATCCACTCCAGCCCGGTGACCGACAGGTGCAGGCTGCGCTGGATCGTCGGGATCGCCACGTTGATCACGTTGTTGTCGAGGTAGGTCATGAGCGTGGCCAGGCTGACCGCGGTCAGCGCCCACCACCGTGCCCGTGCCGTCATGGCTGTGATCCTTCCGGAGAGTTTGTACGCAGTACTTGTATGCCGTACCTGTATGACGTTCTTATACGTTGTACATGTCGTCATTGCCGATGATGACTTGTACGCCGTATAGTTGTCAAGTGACTTCTCCCGGCAGGTGGGCCCGATGACTGAACCGATGGCGGAACCAGCGCGCGATGAGGGCGAGCGCAGCCGGCTGACCAGGAAGGCCGTGGTCGACCGGGCGCTGCAGCTCGCCGATGCCGATGGCCTGGACGCGCTGACGATCCGCAGGCTCGCCACCGCACTCGGCGTCACCCCGATGGCGCTGTACTGGCATTTCCGCAGCAAGGACGAGCTGCTCGCCGGGCTCGCCGAGCGCGTCTGGGCCGAGATCGACGTGGACATCGACACCGCGGCACCCTGGCCGGCGCAGCTGCGGGGGCTGCTTGAGTCCCTGCTGCGGGTGCTGCGCGCCCACCCGGCCGCCCCGCAGCTGCTGCTGCAGTCCGAAAAGCAGAACGAATCGGCGCTGCGCGCGATGGAGGTCACCCTGGAGGTCCTGCGCGGCGCCGGATTCGACTCCAGGTACTCGAGCCAGATCGCGCGGTCGGCGCTGTGGACCGGGCTGATGCTCGTCATGAGCGAGCCGGGAATAGAGTCACTCGGCCGGGAGGAGCGGGCGGAACTGCAGCGCAGGAAGCAGGTCGTGCTGGCGACCCTGCCGTCGGCCAGGTACCCGAGGCTGGTGGAGTGCGCCATACCGATGACCGCGTGCGACGATCCTGACTTCCACTACGAGCTGGGGGTCAGCGTGTTCATCGCCGGCGTGGAGGCGATCGCCGGGCGGACCGCGCAGGCTCAGTTACGCCCTGGGACGGCGGCCGCCGTAGATGACGTAGTCGAGTTCCTTCCAGTACACGTCCACGCCCTCGAACCCGGCCGCGCGCAGGAAGCCGAGCTGCGGCTCCAGCGGGATCATGTAACGGACGTGGTTCTCGTACCGGAGGTGCTCCTCCGGGCTGCGGTGGGCGCGCTTGTCCGCGGCGGACGGATCGCGCCTGTCGCCGGCCCGCAGCCAGGCCTCCTCCACCACCGGGTCTGGTGGCATGACCGGGTCGTAGTTGAGGTACCACCCGCCGGGCGCCAGGTGCGCGATGATCTCGCCGAACAGCGTCTGCTTGCGCTCGTCCCTGAGATGGTGCACGGACAGCGAGCTGATCACCGCGTCGACCGGGTCGGGAATCTGCGCTGGCCAGCCGCCGACCTGCGTCAGGTCGAACTCGACGTAGGTGTACCTGCCCGTGTACGGCTCGAGCTCAAGCGCACCCTGCGCCATCATCTGCGGCGAGAAGTCCGCGAGGATCGCGTGCGCGCCGCTGAAATGGTCGAGGATCGTCCGGGCCGCCGCGCCCGTGCCCGCACCGAGGTCGGCGAACGTGAACGGCTCGGCCGCGTCGAACGGCAGTAGCTCGGCCATCAGCTCCCGGTGGCCCGCCCGGCGCCGTTCCCGGTCGCTCGCGGTCGACTTCCAGAAGCTGACGCCGATGTCGGACTTCCAGACGGCGGCGTTGGTGTCTTCCGCGGCGTCCTCGATGTCAGCCATGGAAGCGATGCTAACCCGGCGGGACCAGCGGGAATCGCAGCAGCGCGGCGATGCCGCCCGGCGGATCGGCGAGAGTCTCGACCCGTCCGCCGTCGCCGATCACGGCGACCGCCAGCTCCTCGACCAGGTCCGGGACGGCGATCGCATTCGGGCCAGGATGCGCGCAACCGGGCTGGCGCGCATGGAGCTCGGCCCGGGTGGTGCCGAGCGCGCCGCATGCCCGGCACGCGAAACCCGGGACGAGCGCTTGACCGGGCACCGCGAGGACCCGGATGGAATGCTGGCCGATCGCGGCCAGGCACTCCGGCAAGCCGACGGCGGCGAGTCCGCCTGGCGGTTCCCGCCCGATCCGGTCGGCCAGATCCTGTTCCGTCCTGTCCACCCAGGTCGCGATCACCGGATCGGCAAGCGCGCGGATCCTGGCAGGTGTCATCGTCGCGGTGTCCACCACGAAGCTGCCCGCGAAACGGTCGCGTGCGTCATGTCCCAGGGTGGCGAGGAACCGCGGGATGGTGGCGGCGTGGCCGCCCACCACGAACATCTCACCGGGCGTGCGGCGCATTGCCCTGGCGAGCAGTTCGGCGGTGTCCTCGAAGTGCTGATGCGCGAGCCCGGCGACGCGCTCGTTGATGCCATAGGACTGCAGCCCGTACCAGCCCCCGTAGCCCGCGCTCGGCACCCCCGGAGCGGTCGGCTGCGCTACCAGCCCGATCTCGTCTCCTGACACCGAGAACAGCCAGGCGTGCCGGCGATTGACCACGACCGTCCAGTAGGCCGGATGGCGCTGCAGCGCGGCGAGCAGCGGCCTGACGTGTGGCCGGGTCGCGAACACGGCACGCTCCCCCGTGCCGGCAGGGAGCTTAATGGCCTGCGCGAGGCTCGCCGGGCCGCAGACGAAGATGCCGGCGCAATGCCCCAGCCAGTTGTGCACGCCCGCCCCGAAAAGCTTGCGCACCTCCTGCCGCGCTCGGGAGCGGACCAGCCCGTCAGCAGGGCCAGCTGCCGCCGCGATCAGGTCGGCCGCCCTGGCGGGAACCGCTCGCACCTTCTGCTGATCCAGCGGGACCTCCAGGTACAGCGACAGCACCGGCCACTCGTCGCCGTGAATGGCGAGCAGCTTCTCGACATCCGCGTAGCTGATCATCACCCACCCTCTCCCCGGTCCACCGGCCTTCATAGTGGCTCCGCGCTAGCCGTGCGGGCAGAGGCGAAGGTCCGTACCCATGACCTGACCATGAGACGGGGCTTACCGCCCGCCCGCGACACCAAACGTCCCGTGTGCCCCAGGCGTGCCCGGACGCGGGACCAACGTCCCTGGACCGGCGGCTGCGCGAAGGCTCAAATGGAGTCCGCCCAACGGAGGGGGTGGATCATGACCGGGACAGAAGAGTTGCGTGATTACCAGGCTCGCTGCATACCGCATATCGCGGTCCTGCACATGTTCGCCAGCGACATGCTCGGCACGCCGCTCCCACCTGATGCCACGGAGCAGGTCGCGCAGGCGACGAGTGCGATCCTCGCCGAGGCCAAGGCAGCCGGTCGCGCCGCCCTGGCCGCCGTGAGCGACAGTCGTCCTCGTTCGGCGAACCTGTCGCTGCTGGCCGCGAGGCAGGCCAGGCTTGAGCATGCCGCCGATGATGCTGTCGCCTCTGCCCGCGAGGCGGCGTACAGCGGCAATATCGCCGCGCTGCGACAGCGGCTGCAGCGGTTCGTGGTGCTGACGACCGCGATGTGGACCGTCCAGCTCTCGGTGTGCGAGCAGCCCGGGGCGCCGGCTGCGGAATGGCATGAAGCCGGGGCTGAGCGGATCCCGGTCAGCTCGTTACGGGCCGGTCGACGTTCTTCCTGATCTGGGGTGTCGCGACGCCGCGGCTGTCGAGCTGGGAACGCTGCTTCGTGGTCTGCGTCATGGCCGGGAGATAGGTCACGTTCCAGGCCTGCGCGTCGAGCTTGGCCGCGCTCCAGACCTCGTACCCGATTCCGCCGAAGGCCCTGGAGACACCCGAGCCCAGGCCGGCGCTGCCGCCGCCGAGGACAGCCCCCACGGTGGCCAGGCTTGCCCACACCTGGGACGCGCCGCTGAGGCTTGAGATCACCAGGTAGAGCAGCCCCGCCAGCGCCGCGGCGCTGACGAGCACGACCCACCAGAACCGCCGCAGGATAGTGAGGGTCACGGTCCGCGTGGCCCGGGCGATGGAATTCGCGGCCTGCACCCACGCCCCCATCGCCGGATTGAGGCTCACGTCAGGGTTGGCGGTGAGCGCGGAATGCCAGATCGTTCCCTGCATGCGCAGCGCGCCGAGCACCACGTCCGCCGAGGACGCCCATGCGCTGGCGTTACTGGCCCGCAGCTTCGGCGCGTTGACGTCAACCCAGTCCGCCCACTTGGACAGGGACTGGCCGACGATTGTCGCCGTCGACGGCGGGATCGCGCTGCCCGAGCCGTTCAGCCATGTCTGCATGGCGGCAACCTGGTCGCGCCTGAATATCGCGATGAAGGTGTCCGGGCCGCCGTCCGAGCTGCCCAGCCAGCACATGTCGCTCAGGGCCAGGCCCAGCTGGTAGGCGCTGAGCTGTTCGATGTCGTCGGCGAGCTCGTCCAGGATGGCCAGGTGCAGTTCGCCAACGAGGCCGTCGAACGTGCCCTGGTCGAAGGGGTCCGCGCTGCCCGGCTCCTTGGCCGCCTCGGCCCGGACGGCGGCATCCGAAACGCCCGGGAACGGCGCGAGCAGGTCATGCAGATCGGCGACGAGGAAGCTCAGCAGGTCTTCCGTGTCGAGGTTGGCGACCAGCGGCAGCTGAACCGCGGCGTCGAAGGGCGGCTGCCGGTCGGCGAGGCTCGCGCGGCGGCGGCCGTCGAACAGCTGTGCCATCAGCCAGCCGAGGGCAAAGACCGACCCCGCGGGCGGCGGCACGGGGATGACTGCCTGCACAGGCGGGACCTGGCCGTTTTCCGAATTCGTCGACATGAATGATTCTCCACGCTTGGCGGCCGCTTACCCGGTTCTCGCTTCGACAATCACGGCGTTATATAGACAATTACCGAAAAAACGCCCCCGGCGGATCGTCCGATTTTGGCAGCCGGACGGTCCGGTGTCAACGCGGCGGCTCAGCCCGTCGCCGTTATCCGGTTATCCGCCACCGCCACTTGCGCTGCGGAAGCGACTGCACGTCATCGCCAGCCGAGGGCCGGCGCTACATGGGTGAGGATTGACTCGATGACGTGGGCGTTATAGTCGACGCCTAGCTGATTCGGGACCGTGAGCAGGAGAGTATCGGCGGCGGCGATCGCCTCGTCCTCCCTGAGCTGCTCGATTAGCTTGTCCGGCTCGGCGGCGTAGCTGCGGCCGAAGATCGCCCGGTGCTCGTCGCCGATGAAGCCGACCTGATCCTCGTCCTGGTTGCGGTCGCCGAAGTACAGCCAGTCCTGCTTGTCCAGCAGCGCGAAGATCGAGCGGCTCACCGAGACGCGCGGCTCGCGCTGATGGCCGGCTTCCTGCCACGCGTCGCGGAAGAGCCTGATCTGCTCGGCCTGCTGGACGTGGAACGGCTTGTCCGACTCGTGGTCCTTGAGCGTGGACGACTGCAGGTTCATGCCAAGCCTGGCGGCCCACTGCGCGGTGGCGTTGGAGCCGGCGCCCCACCAGATGCGGTCGGCCAGGCCCGGCGACTGCGGCTGGATGGCCAGCCCGCCACTGATTCCGCTGCGCGCCGGGTCGGTCCGCGCGACGGCAGCGCCGTTGATCGCGGCCAGGAAGATCTCTGTCTTGCGCCGCGCGTTGTCCGCGGCGCTCTCCCCCTCGGCGGGCACGTACCCAAACGACTCCGCCCCGCGCAGCGCGACCTCCGGCGACCCCCTGCTGATCCCGAGCTGCAGGCGTCCGCCGCTGATCAGGTCCGCCGCCGCGGCTTCCTCGGCCATGTAGAGGGGATTCTCGTACCGCATGTCTATGACGGCGGTGCCGATCTCGATCCGGCTCGTCTTCGCGCCGATCGCGGCCAGTAGCGGAAACGGTGAGGCAAGCTGCCGCTCCCAGTGGTGGACCCGGACGAAAGCCCCGTCCGCGCCCATCTCCTCGCACCGCTGCGCGAGCTCGATCGTCTGCAGCAGCGCGTCAGCGGCGCTGCGCGTCCGCGACCCCAATATGTCGCGCCAGTGCCCGAAGGACAGGAACCCGATCTTCTTTTTC
>JASHXJ010000413.1 GCA_030043595.1 Trebonia sp. | reverse complement strand
GCGGGCCTGCCGTAGGCGCCCTGCTCAGCTCCTGCGGGCGATCTCACCGTAGCCCGCCCGCGCCGGGGCTGGTTAAGCGCTGGCCGGCCGACGGGCAGTGCCTACGATCATGGGCCTTTCGATCTGGGGAGCCTTCGGCAGCTCGCCGGCGCGGACCGATTCCACGGCGAGCGGCGACGCCTCGATTTCGGCCAGCGTGTCCCGGTTGGGGTGGCAGCCGATCAGCGGGTAGGGGAACGGAATCTTGTCCTGCTTGGCGGCGATGCGCGGATCGGCGGAGCGGACGTGCTCGAAGAAGAGCAGCCGCCCGCCCGGGGCCAGGACGCGCGTTATCTCGTTCAGCGCCGCCTGCTCGTCTGGAACGCTGCACAGCGTGAAGGTGACCACCGCTGTGTCGAACGATGCGTCCGGGAAGGGCAACTGGCCGGCGGTGGCGTCGAGGATCTCAGCGTCGCGCCCGAGCCGGGAGGCGCGGCTGCGCAGCCGCCGGCTCATGTGCGGGTCGGGTTCGATCAGCGCCAGCCGGGTGACGGCAGGCGGGTAGTGCGGCAGGTTCAGCCCGGTGCCCGCGCCGATCTCGACCGTGGCGCCGGTGGCCTGGGCGAGCAGGTCGCGTCGCTGCTCGCGCAGCCCAGCTCGCTCGGCAGGCCCGTTGAACAGGTCGTACGCGGCGGCGTAGAACCACGAGAACAGCCGCTTCAGCATGACGATCTCCCTGGCACGACCCGGCAGCGAACAAACTAGACACTGGCAAGATACCGCTCGGATGTCAAGATGGATCGTGGCCTACCATCACGGCGACCTGCCGGCCGCCCTGCTTGCCGCAGTCGAGAGCGCGATCGCGGACAGCGGGGTGAGCGGCGTGTCGCTGCGCGATGTCGCACGCCGCGCCGGAGTCTCGCACGCCGCGCCGGCGCACCACTTCGGCAGCAAGGCCGGGCTGCTGACGGCCTTCGCGGCCGCCGGATACCAGCTGCTGGCGGAGTCCGTCATCAAGGAGGTAGCAGCCTCGGATGCCGCCGACGGCGCTGCCGAGCTGGCCGCGATCGGCCGGGGCTACGTCCGGTTCGCAGTCAGCCACCCAGCGCACTTCGAGGTCATGTTCCGGCTGGACGCGCTCGACCCCGGCAATGCCGAGTTTGTCGCCGCCAGCGAGGCGGCCTACGGACTTCTCACCGCGACCGTCGAGCGCTGCCGCGCGGCCGGCCGCCTGCACGGGCGTCCTCCCGAAGTGGTCGCGGTCAGTGCGTGGTCGCTGGTGCACGGCCTCTCCGCGCTGTGGATCAGCGGGCGCTTGCCGGAGCGCATCGCCGAGCAGGATCCGCAGCGACTGGCCGCAGCCGTGTCAGACCTGTTCGTCGAGGCCGTCCTGCCGCCGGCACGTGCCGGAGGCAGCGATGCCGGGCTCTGACACCGACCGGAACGCCCAGCCTGGCACCCTGTCTCACCGGCTGGCGCGGCCAGGGACCTTGCACAGGGCGTGACTTCTCCCATCAGGAATACCTGAACGGGTGCCGAGCCAGGCGGCTGGAATGGCCGGACCCCGGCCCCTGGGATAACGAGGATCGCGTGTTTAACATCGGCGTATGGGGCGAGTGAACCGGCTCGGCAGGCTCACCATCATGGCAGCCGCGATCTCGCTGGCTGCGGTCGGGGCAACCGCCGCTCCGGCGAGATCGGCCGCGGGGCTCGCGCCCGCCGCCACCACGTCGTTCGCCATCAATGGATGCTTGTACAGCGTCGCGGCCATATCCGCCACTGACGCGTGGGCCGTCGGATTTAGCGGCGTCGATAAAGCAGGATGCTACGACGGTCCACTGGCTAGCGGGGTCAAGCCTGTCACCCTCATCGTGCACTGGAACGGCACGAAGTGGTCGCAGGTGACAAGCCCGAAACCTGTGCCTGGCGCCCTTTTCGCGGTCACCGCCGTCTCGGCTGACAACGCATGGGCGGTCGGCATCGGCACAGGGGGAAGCCTGGTCATGCACTGGAACGGCAAGGCGTGGAGCCGGCAGGGTGGCGTCCCTGCAGTCCACGCCCTGCTGTACACCGTGGCGGCTTCCGGGTCCAGTGTCTGGGCGGCCGGAGAAGACGGTGGTTCCCCGGTCAGCCTGCACCGGACCGGGAACCGCTGGTACGTGGTTCCCTTCGAAGCACCCGCGCACTCCGTTTCCGCCAATCCTTTCTTTTTCATTCCCTTCTTCCTCCTGTTCAATTTCTTTGACAGCATTGTGGTGACAGGTGGCGGGACCACCTGGGGATCCGGCGAATACGTGCAGGGCGGCTTCGTCATGCGCTGGAACGGCGCCGCGTGGAAATCCGTCTCCAACCCGATGCAAGGCGGTAACTATCTGGTGACGTCACTATTCGCCGGTCCGGGGGGTGCCCTGTGGGCAGTCGGGGCCGAGTCGGACGCTAAACTCGACGCCGTTACCGCGGTCAGCATGCTGTGGAATGGCAAGACCTGGCGGATGGTGCCTGCTGGATCCCCTGTCAAAAACACTCAAGATGTTCCCGTTAGCGCCACCTTTTTCCCTGGCGGCACTGCCTGGGCTGTCGGCTGGATCACCAGCACGAGCAGCAGCAATGAGACCCCGCTCATCCTGCGGTGGACCGGGCGCGCCTGGATCCGGGTAGCTCCTCCAGGCGAAAGTTCTAACAGCGGCCTGTACGGCATCGCCGCGACCTCAGCAAGCAGCGCATGGGCAGTCGGCTACGTGTCCCGAGGCTCGCAGCCGCAGACCCTGATCCTGCACTGGAACGGCGAGACCTGGAGCTGATCCGTTATCCGACGGCTTGGGCCGGGCGGATTATCCGACGTTGTTCAGGGCGGCGCCGTGCCCGGAAGCCATCACCACCGCGAAAAAGCTGAAATAGCCAAGTAGGAATCCGGCTTTGGCGAGACGCCTGATGCGCTTATCGGGGTGCTTTCTGAGTGCTGTGCCTATCCAAGCTGCGGCAATGGCGGGTATCACGCCCACGAGGAACAGGTCAGACGGTTTGTGGCGTCCGATCATGAACGGGACCGACAGTCCCATGAGCACGATGCCGCAGGCAACGGACGCAAGTGCTAGCCGGTAGCTAGTGGCAGCAGTCAACCGGTGCCGGACCGGCACGTCGCGGGCGTCCAGTCCCGGCCCGGATGCATGCGGCAGCCCCGGCCGCGGATCTCTGGAACCAGACGGTGCTGCTATCGCGTGCCGGGCCCGGCGCGGCTGAGGGCTCGCGTATCGCAAGGAGCTGAGCGCCCCGACCGCGGCAGCCGTGCAGCCGAGGACGATGAGGATGATCCCGATGTTCGGCGTGAAGGACACGTGAGCCGATCCGGCCGTTCCGTCCTCTGCCAGGATCGGGTGCTTCTCCTTCAGGGTGAAGATGCCGTAGCCGACAATCCCGAGTCCGTCCGCTTCGCGAAATCCAGCGAAGCCCGCCAAGGTGAAGATGCCGTAGCCGATAATCCCCAGCACGGACAGGGCGATGAGCGGGATTCCGTACGCGTAGGCCCGCGGCTTTACGAACACGCCGCGAGCAGATACGGAACGAAGCGCGACCGCCAGGCCGATCAGGGTCAGGCCGAAGACAGCCGATGCCGCCCGGGCACCGCCGCTGATCGAGTTGGCGACTTCCACAGCCTTGAACAGGTTCGGGTCGTCGGCAGCACCGAACACATTCCCGTCGAAGACATAAACCGAGATCCAGGGCAGCAATGAACCGAGGAAAATAGCGGTACCCCCGCCAATTACCCACCAGGACCCGCTTAGCATCAGGCCTTTTGCCGGGAGCTGGTGCACAGGACCCGCCGGCGCGACTGAGTTGGCGAACCCGCCAGCCGCGCTGTCTGCTGCCGCTGAATTCCGTGCTGCAATGGGGGCTCCGCAACGGGCACAAGACATGGCCGAAGCAGTACTCCCGGCACCGCACTGCAGGCATTCCAGCATCCGACACCGCTTTCGATTCCGTCCAGAACGGACTCGCGACCGCCGCCGTCACGCCGGCCACCGCAGTACCCATCACCACAGAGTGCCGTAAAAGCCCCCAGAACGCACCTTCCGCCTCGCCGCGCACACCGGGACGCAGAACTCCCCGGCTCCCCGCCCGGCTCCCGGACCCCAGTGGGCCATCCACCACGGTGCTGGCCCCTGCCAGGTGCAGGCATCACGCATCCGGATCGGTGGGCAACTATGGCGCGGCCTCGAAGGCACGGCCGACCTCGGTGACGACCGGGCCTGGGCTGAACAGGCCCGTGGTGCCGCTGCCCGCCGAGGTAGGCAGCGCGAACCAGGCATAGCGCTGCACGTAGGACAGCCCGGCGAGCATCTTCGCGGCCGCCGTCACGAACGCCGCCTGCTGCGCCTCGGTGGGGAACGAGGGGCTGCCGCCGTAGTTGGCCAGCGCGAACTCGGTCACCCAGATGGGCAGGTGATACCGGTCGTAGATGGCCTGCAGGTAGCCCTGCAGCTCCTGGACGGCCGGGCCGGTACGGAAGTCTCCCCCGTACCAGTGCACGGTGATGAAGTTGACCCGGTAGCCCCGGGCCGCCGCACCCTTCATGAACTGGTCGAGCCACCCGCCAGGCGTCGCGGCGTCGTCGGCGACGGCGGGGCTGCCCAGGGTCATCCCGGTGGCCATGAGCTTGGGCCACAGGTCGAGCGCCTGCTGCACGGTCATGTTCGCCTGGCTGCTCAGGTCCGGCTCGTTGAAGCCGAGCAGGACGTGGCCCTCGTGGCTGACCTCGCTGAGCGTGGCGGCAGTGACATCGGCCGCACCCCAGATCATCGGGACGAAGCTGACCCCTGGGGCCGTGGCGATGGGTGCGGGACCCCAGTCGTAATACCAGGAGGCTCCCGACTCCGTAAGCGCCGCGCTCACTCCGCTGAAGCTCCAGGCGCTCACGCCCTTCTGCGCGGTCGTCACGGCCGCCGGCGGCGGTGCCGGCTTGGGCTTCTTCTTTGGTGCCGGCTTCGGGGCGGCCTTCGCGCGCGCCGGCACCGTGGCCGACAGCGCGGGCGGTGCCGGGGGCGTCCGGATGACGCTCAGCGCGGCGGGGGCGGCCGCGCGGTGCGCGTGGACCACCGCGAACGTTCCGGCGGCCGTGCAGGTGGCGACCGCGAGGGAGGCCGCGATGATCTTCGGCTGGAGGGTGGCGGCCGCCTTGGGCAGCAGCCGTGCGTGGCGAGCGTGCCGGGCGGCCTGGACGCGGCCGGGAGC
>JASHXJ010000412.1 GCA_030043595.1 Trebonia sp. | reverse complement strand
CGACGCGGGCCTGGCCGATCTCGCCGACGTCGGCTCGACGTCGGGTCCGGCCGTGTCCGAAGCGCTTGCTGTTATCAGCGCCAGCCATGGCAGCATCGTCCCCGGCGCCGGCGCCGTCACACGAGGCGCCCTGCCGGCAGCCGCCGGCCCGGCCGCGCTCGAGGCACCGCCCGGTACCGTCGCCCGGGGGAGAAGGCTCGTCGGCGACAGACGCCCCGGCCCGTTCCGAAGACAATGATCTTGACTTCCCCGCCGGGAACGTCCGGCTATGAGCGAGCACGTGATCGTCGCCGACCTCGGCTACGGTGACGCCGGGAAAGGCGGCATCGTGGACTGGCTCTGCTCGCGCTCCGCGGGCTCACGCGGGGCGGGCAGACCGGTCCACGCGGTCGTCCGGTTCAACGGGGGCGCCCAGGCCGCGCACAACGTGACCGCCCCGGGCGGCCGGTCCCACACGTTCGCCCAGTTCGGGTCCGGCACGTTCACCCCCGGCGTGCGGACCTTCCTGTCCCGGTTCATGCTCATCGACCCGCTGGCGATGACCGCCGAGGCCGCGCACCTGGCGGACCTCGGCGTACCCGACCCGTTCGGGCTGGTCACCGTGGACCGGGACGCGCTGCTGACCACCCCGTATCATCAGGCCGCGAACCGGGCCAGGGAAACCGCGCGCGGCGCCGGCCGGCACGGCTCGTGCGGCGTGGGGATCGGCGAGACGGCATCGTACGCGCTCGCGTACTCGCTGGACGCGCCGCGGGCCGGCGACTGCGCCGCGCCCCGAGCACTCGAGCGCAAGCTCGCCCTGCTGCGCGACCGGCTGGCTGCGGACACCGGCTTCCCGCGGTCGGCGGTCCCGCCTCCCGCCGTGCTGGCGGCCGCCTACCGCGCGTTCGCCGGGCGGGTGACGCTGAGCGGCGCAGGACAGCTGGAGCGCCTGCTCCGGAAGGGGCCGGTCGTGTTCGAGGGGGCGCAGGGCGTGCTGCTCGATGAGTGGCGCGGCTTCCACCCGTACACCACGTGGTCCACCACGACGTTCGGCAACGCGGAAACACTGCTCGCCGAGGCCGGCCAGGCCGGCGCCGCTGTCCGGCTCGGCGTGATCCGGTGCTATATGACCAGGCACGGCCCAGGCCCGTTCGGCACCGAGGACCCGGCACTCGACCTGCCAGAACCGGACAACCGCGACGGCCGGTGGCAGGGGCCCTTCAGGACCGGCCACCTGGACGCGCTGGCGCTGCGGTACGCGGCCGAGGTCGCCGGCGGAGTCGATGAGGTGGCGCTCACCCACCTGGACGTCGCCCGGCGGCGCCCCGGCGAACTGCGCCTGTGCCGCGCGTACCTGGCCGGCGGGCAGCGGATGACGCGGATCGCGCCGGGACCGGACCGTGACCTGGCCTATCAGGAACGGCTGACGCGGACGCTGCTCGCCGCCCGCCCCGTCTACGAGGAGGCCGACCGTCCTGGCGAGCACGACTGGCCGGACGCCGTCGCCGAGATAACCGGCGCGCCGGTCACAGTCCGCTCCTATGGCCCCGCGGCAGACGCCAAGACCGGCTGCCGTAGCGGCGGACGGTCAGAGCGAACGCGTTGGGCGGAACTGACTGGCGTGCCGCGATAGTGTTCGGCTATGCCCGAGACTGTTCTGTACACCGCGGAGGCGGTGTCCACCGGCGACGGCCGCAACGGCCATGTCACCTCGTCCGACCATCGAATTGACCTGGACCTCGCGTTCCCTCCCGAGCTGGGCGGCAGCGGCGCCGGGTCGAACCCCGAGCAGTTGTTCGCGGCGGGCTACGCGGCCTGCTTCCACAGCGCGCTTCGGCTGGTGGCAGGCCGCGAACACGCCTCGCTTGGCGATTCCACGGTGACCGCCGAGGTGGGCATCGGCCCGGAGGGCGATGCCTTCGGCCTCGTCGTCACGCTGGTGATCCACGTCCCGGGCATGGAGCGGGACAAGGTCCGTGAGTTCGCCGACACGGCGCACCAGGTGTGCCCGTACTCCCGTGCCACCAGGGGGAACATCAGCGTGGAGCTGCGCGTCCTCTGAGCCCGGGAGGACGTGGACGGGGTGCTGTCCGTGACAACCGCTGACCCTGGCGCGGGTGACGACCGACGACGCGTTCCTTCGCATCGGACGGGGAACGATCACGGTAACCGCCCCACGACAACTGCGGAGGTCCCGTGACTGACATCGACCTGGCAGCGATTGCCGCCGAGCGTGCCCGGCTGCAGGGCGAGTACATCACGCCGGCCCGGCCGGCGACCACGGCGCGGGGCATCCATCACACGGCGCTGGTCAGCTCCGACGTTGAGCGGACGATCAGGTTCTACCAGGGCGTCCTGGGGTTCCCGCTCACCGAGATCGTCGAGAACCGGGACTACAAGGGGTCCAGCCACTTCTTCTTCGACGTGGGGAACGGCAACCTGCTGGCGTTCTTCGACTTCCCCGGCCTGGACATCGGCCCGTACGCCGAGGTCCTCGGTGGCCTGCACCACATCGCGATCTCGGTCACCAGGCAGCAGTGGGAGTACCTGCGGGGCAGGCTCGACGCCGCGGGGATTCCCTACCAGGAGGAGAGTGGGTCGTCGCTGTACCTGCGCGACCCGGACGGCGCCCGGCTGGGACTGCTCGCCGACCCGCTCGGCGAGATGTACGGCGCGAAGATCCTGTAAGCCGCTCGGGGTGACCGTCGGCGTCGGTGCGGGCACCGGCGTGGCTGACGGCGCCGGCGTCGGCGTTGCTGTGAGCGACGGTGACGGTGCCGGCGCTGGCGTCTGCTGTCGTTCCGCCTGCCCGAAGAGAGTGCGCACCGCCGAGCCGAAATACGGGCTGTACGACGCCCACTCGTACTGGCCACCCTCCTGATACCCGCCGATGCCGCCGAACACGGTGCCTGCCCCGGTCCGCGCGTTGTAGCCGATGATCCAGGGGCCGCCGCTGGTGCCGGTCCAGAACCCGTGGCAGTAGAACTCCATCTGGCCGTCGCGGAACCTGAAGCTCTTCGTCAGGCACCGGACCGGCTTCGTGTCGGTGTCGTTGTAGCCGATGACCTCGATGGTCTGCTTGTAGTGCAACGTGAAGCCGAGCGTCAGGCCGCCGGTGACGGCCTGGATCCTCGTACCGCCCGCCTGGCCTACCGTCAGGAAGGCGACGTCGAGGTCGGGATCGTGGGACTTCTGCCAGCCGGCCGCGACCGTGATCGACTGGACGGCCCACAGGCCGTAGGGCGCGTGCCCGTTGTTGTATTCGGGAACGTAATCGATGTTGGTCGCGAACCCGTTTCCGTCGACGCAGTGCGCGGCGGTGATGACCAGGTCGCCGGCTGTGGAGTTCACCACGTCTGCGGTGCAGAAATGGTCCTGCCCGCCCGCGGAGGAAAAGAGCGCGCCCGTCGTCGGCACGCCGTTGAAGTGAACGGCGGTCGGGATGCCCTTGGGCGGCGGCGAAACCGACGGCCGCGCCCCGGACCGCGCCGTCGCCATCGAAGCCGCGGTTGCGGCCGCGGCCATCCGGGCCGGCGTCCAGTAGGCGAGCGCGCTGCGCTGTGCGGCTGCGCTGATCCGGTGCACGACGGCGGCCGGCCCGGTGTCCCGCGGACGCGCCCCGGCCGCCCTGGCGGCGGCCACGGAACCGCCGGCCATGAGCGCTGCGGCGGCGAGCACGGCGATCAGCCTGATGCCGCGTGCATCCACGGCACATAACCCTATACGGCGGCTTTTGACCCGCTATCCGAAGTCCTGAAAGGGATCCAGAGCCGCACGGTGGTCCCGCCGCCGGGCGTGGACCAGAGCCGTGCGTAGCCGCCGTGCGCGGCGGCGATCGCGTGCACGATGGAAAGGCCGAGGCCGCTGCCCGCGGCCTCGGCGCCGTTGGCCCGGTGACCGTTTGGCTCGCCCGAGCTGGCGCCATCGCCGCCCGCACCGCGGTAGAACCGGTCGAAGGCGCGTGCCGCGTCCCGGGCGGACATGCCCGGGCCGTTGTCGGCGACCTCGAGGACGGCGCCCTCCCGCTCCTGGTACAGCCGCACCGTTGCGGCAGTGCCCGGCGGCGTGTGCGCGCGGACGTTGCCGAGCAGGTTCGCCAGCACCTGCCGGATCCGCGGCTCATCGGCGGTCACCACCAGGCTGGAGGGGACCTGCGCGGCCACGTCGCGGCCGGGCTCGACCGCGTGCGCGTCGGCGACCGCGTCCCTGGCAAGGGTCGCCAGGTCCGTGTCGGTCAGGTCGAGGGAGGAGGTGCGGTCAAGGCGGGCCAGCTCGAGCAGTTCCGCGACCAGCATGCTCATCCGGTCGGCCTCCTGCTCGATCCGTCGCATCGCGTTCGGCAACTCGTCCGGGCCCAGCGCCCCCTGCCGGTACAGCTCCGCGTAACCCCGGATCGTGGTCAGCGGCGTGCGCAGCTCGTGCGAGGCGTCCGCGGCGAACTGCCGCACCTTGTGCTCCGAGCGCAGCCGCGCGCCGAAGGCCTGCTGGATGCGGTCAAGCATCGTGTTGATCGCCGCCGCGAGCCGGCCGGTCTCCTGGCGGCCGTCCGCACCCGGCATCCGCGCCGCGAGGTCGCCGCTGCCGGTGATCAGGTCCGCGGTGCTCGCCATCCGGTCCAGCGGCGCGAGACCACGGCCGATCAGCCAGTTCCCGCAGACCGCGAGCAGGGCGAGCAGCACGCTGCCGGTGATCAGCTCGGCGAGCACGACGCCGCGCACGTGGCTGGCGACGGCGCCGACCGGGCGGCCGACCACCACGATGTACTCGCCGGGCGGCAGCACGTTACCGACTTCCGGTATGACGGTTACCGGGCGCCACGCCGCTTGCAGCGCGGGCTCGCCCGGCAGCGTGAGGTCGAACGGCTGGTCGCGGCCGGCGAGCCCGTTCAGGTACGCGTTCACGTGCGAGAGCGGCTTGCCGGCCAGGCCGGCGAGGAGCTGCCGCAGCTCCGCGCCGGCCGCGGAGTGCGCCGTGAGCTCGCCGGCCGTCCCGCCGCGCAGCGCGAGGTAGGCGGCGGAGAACCCGTCGGTTGCCTTGGCGATCTCAGCCACGGGCTGCCTGGCCGCGAGCCGGAGTTCATCATCGGACTGGTTCTGCTCGAGCGTGCT
>JASHXJ010000411.1 GCA_030043595.1 Trebonia sp. | reverse complement strand
TGCGGCCGGGTGACGCAGTAGCGCACTGGAAGCGCCGGCCATCCCGAAGCGGGCGTAGTACGGGACAAGCGCCGCGTCGCAGACCAGGTCCACTGAGTAGAACTGGCCCGTGCCGTCTAGGATCCGGCGCATCAGCTCGCTGCCGACACCCTGCCCCTGGTATTCGGACAGGACCTCCAGCCAGGGGATGAAGGCGGTCAGCACGCCATCGCTGAGCATGTTCACGAACCCCACCACCCGGTCGTCTGTGTCATCGATGGCGACCACGGACCGGTAGCTTCCGCGCAGCACCGCTAGGTGCTGCGCGGCCGAGGGCCGTCGTGGCCAGCGGGCGAAGAACCCGCGGAGCATGTTCTCGCGGACAGACGTCAGATCGTCGGTGTAGTAAATCACAGGGCGCGCCCTCAACATGGTCGCAGCTAATCCAGCGCGACCCTATCAACAGGCCTATCGCTGCCCCGGCGGTACAGTCGTGACCCACCGTCTACGACACCTAATGCGGCCCGTGCCGCCAGGACCACGTCCTGGCGGCACGGGACCCGCGGGCTGTCAGAACTTCTCGAGCTCGCAGATGAAGTTCCAGCCGACCGATCCGAGTCCGGTGATGCTGTCGAAACCCGGGGCGGCGGTGAGCATGACGGGGCGGGTGGCGCAGTTGTTCGTCCCGTCGCAGTAGGTCTCAGGACCCTCGTAGTCGATCGCACGCAGGTGGACGACGTAGCCCTGGGACGAGTCGATTCCGTCCGCGTAGTCGACACGGATCGCTGCCGTCGCGTTGGGGTTCGATGGCGGCAGGATGTCGTTGAACGTGCCCTTCACGGTGGATGCCTTGTAGAGCACGGGGTTGAGGAAGCCGAGCGGGATTCCCGCCGCCTGGTCGGCGTCCGCGATCACGCCGGCGAGCAGCGGCGAGGCGAGGCTCGTGCCGCCTTCCTTGAACTGGCTGTAGTAGGTGCCGTTCGGGAACGTCTGGGTGAGGCCGATAAGCATCCCGCTCTGCGGGTCGGCGTCCATCGAGACGTCGGGGATGACTCGCGCCGGTATCGGCCCGAAGAGGGGCTCGTTGCGGAGCGCGAGCTCACTAGGCACGACCGAGGCCTGGTAGTAAGGCTGGGTGTAGTAGTAGCTCGTGCCGCCACCGCCGCCGTAGAACCACGCGAGCGTACCGCTCGGCGAGGTCGCCGAACCGCAGTTGGTCGAGTTGTCGGGCGAGCAGAGCACCTCGTCGGCCGTCGACCAGCCGTACTCGGCGGCGCGCTGGTTGTCCTGGTTCACCTCAAGGGTGGTCCCGCCGACAGCGGTGACGAACGGGCTGACCGCCGGGTAGTCCGGAGCCCCGAGCCCGAACGCGCCGAAGTTGTCGCCCTCGTCGCCGCTGGAGAACAGGACGCTGACGCCGGTGGCGGCGGCGAGCATGAACGTGTCGTCGAACGCGGTCTTGTAGGAGGCGTCGTCGAGCAGGTCACCAATGTCGTCGCCCCAGGAGTCCGTGACGACGGACGCGCCGCTCGTGACGGCGGTGGTGAGGGCGGTGAGCAGGCCGTTCACGCAGTCCTGTGCACCGACGTACAGGATGTTGGCGCCGGGAGCCATCGTGTGGACGGACTCCACGTCGAGCGCCTGCTCGGGGTACCAGCCACTGCCGTCGCAGAGCGACACGTCGTCGATCGACGACGGGGTGAGGTTGGTGAACTGCGCCGCGGTCAGCGGGTGGGAGGGGTCGTTCAGCTGGAAGTACTTGTGCGCGTCCGAGAACAGCGTCGGCGAGTCGTACGCGTCGACGATCGCGACCGTCACGCCCGTGCCGTCGGTTCCGGCGGCCACCTGGCTGCCGATGCCGTACGCGTCGCGCAGCTGGGTGGGCACGTAACCGCAGACGTCATACGGCAGCGGGCTGGTGTACGGCGCGTACAGCTGGCTGGAGTCGGTGGTGTCGATGAGCTGGCCCCAGTACTGCGAGCAGACCGGCGGGTTGCGGTAGCCCGCGGGCGGCGGCGGCTCCTGGGTCGGCTTGGGCTTGGCAGCGGCGGCCGCCGTGCTCACGGTGGACAGGTCCGGCGTCGCCACGTACTGGTTGACGCCGACCGCGCCGGAGACGACGCCGGCCAGCGATACGGGGATCGACAGCGTGCCGTTGGCCAGGCGCACCGTGTGCCCGTTCACCTTGTAATAGCCGAGCGACACGCCGAACGCCTTCTCCACGAGGGCGGCCGATCCGGAGGCGGGGATGAACAGCCGGTCCTTGGGCAGCGCGCCGATCGAGAATCCCTCGCTGCGAAGCCACGACTTGGCCTTGGCGATCTCGGCCGCAGTCGGCGCGTAGCGGGCATTCCAGGTCGCGTCTGTCAGGTAGTGGTGGAATTCGGCCGTGCCCGGGCTTGAGACCTGCCTGACGAACGCCTGCGCGCCCGAGGCATTGCGCAGCGCGAGCAGCAGGTCGAAGCTGACCGCGGCATTCGTCGGCACGCTTCCGGCGTGGTGCGAGCGCTCAACGGCGGGTGTCAGCGACCCGTGCAAGCTCGCACGCTGCGCTGATGTATGCGACGGGGTAGGCGATGGCCATGCGGCCGCCGCCACGCCTGATATCGCTAGCCCAACCGCCCCGGTGAGGGCCCACAATCGGGCAGTTCTCATGACTTGCCTCCTTGAAGGGACATTGCGCGGGATGCCCGCACTGCCTTTCAGGCGGGTATATTTTGGACCTTAGCGATGCCCGCCGCCGAAAACAATGGTCAATTTCCATAACGTAAGGCTTCACCCGTCACGGGGTACTCACGGGTGAAATAGAAGTCGCCCGGACTTCAAATGCGGGGCCAAAGCGTAAATTTCCCGCGGTGTGCGGACCGTGACCGGGATGCAGCAAAGTGACGGAAGCGCCCGCAGCGTCCTGGCGCCAGCGTATTCCCCAGCAGCCGGTTGGCGTACTACACATAGAGATATGACGATAAACGCTGGCAGGAGGAGCTCCGTCTGGTTCGCGGCCAGCGGGCGCTCCGGGATGAACCACCGGTCATGGATGCGCAGCCAGGGCTTCACCCCTGAGGTGTTCGACGGCCGCCCCGTGATCGGGATCGCGACCACGTGGTCGGAGCTCGCACCGTGCAACGCGCACCTGCACCGGGTCGCCGAATCGGTCAAGCGCGGCGTCTGGCAGGCAGGCGGCTTCCCGCTCGAGTTCCCCGCGATGGCACTCGGCGAGACGCTGCTGCGGCCGACCGCGATGCTCTACAGGAACCTGCTCGCGATGGAGGCCGAGGAGCTCTTCCGCGCCAACCCGCTCGACGGCGTGGTGCTGCTGTCCGGCTGCGACAAGACCACGCCCGGCCTGCTGATGGCGGCGGCGAGCGTCGACCTGCCGGCCATCATGGTCACCGGCGGACCGATGCTCAACGGGAAGTACCAGGGCACGGATGTCGGCTCGGGGACGTCGGTATGGCGGTTCGAGGAAGACCTGCTCACCGGCCGGATGACCGCCGCGGAGTGCGCCTTCGCCGAAGGGTGCATGGCCCGCTCCAACGGCCACTGCATGACCATGGGCACGGCGTCCACGATGGCGTCGATGGCGGAGGCGCTGGGCATGCAGCTGCCGTATTCCGCCACCTGGCCCGCGGTGG
>JASHXJ010000410.1 GCA_030043595.1 Trebonia sp. | reverse complement strand
CGACGACGGCACCAGCCCGCCCAGCGACCTGCGCGCGGAGGCCGACTACCGGCGGCACCTGGCCCGGGTCCTCACCGGCCGGGCGCTGGCCGCCGCGGCGGGCGCGTCCTGACGCGCGGTTTTGGCTGGGCGGCTCTGCTCCTGGGCTCCTGGTGGCTGTTGCCGGGCCGGGGACTCGCGGTCGCGAGTCCCCGGCCCGGCGTGCGTTTGACCTGTCGCAGCCGTGAGGCGGGCACCCGCATACAATTTCCAACTAGCAGCTAACCAGTGAGAAAGTAGCGTGGCATGGCCATCGAGCTCGACAACTCATTCACCGTTCCCGTGCCGCCAGAGCAGGCCTGGGAAGTCCTGCTTGACGTGGAGCGGATCGCCCCGTGCATGCCGGGTGCCAGCGTCACCTCGGTCGACGGAGATGAGATCGCTGGCCAGGTGAAAGTCAAGCTGGGCCCGCTATCGCTGAGCTACAAGGGGACAGCCAAATTCACCGAGAAGGACCAGGCCAGCCACACGATCGCGATCGAGGCGTCCGGCAAGGAGACCCGTGGCGCGGGCACCGCGTCCGCCACCGTGCACGCCGGCCTCAAGCCGGCCGACGCCGAGGGCCACACCCTGGTGTCCATCCACACCTCGCTGAACGTCACGGGCCGCCCCGCCCAGTTCGGCCGCAGCTTGCTGCCCGAGGTAAGCGGCAAGCTCATCGACCAGTTCGCCGCGAACCTGGAGGCCCTGATCGACGCCTCAGCCGCGCCGGCCACGCCGGGGGAGGCCACGGCCGCCGCAGACGCGGCGACGGAGTCTGGCGAGGGCGGCGGCGCGACGTTGGCCGTTCCGGTGCCCACGCAGCCTTCGGCTGCGCTGCCGCAGCAAGAGGACTCGCTCAACCTGATCAAGCTCGTCGGCGGGCCGATCCTCAAGCGCGTCATCCCGGTCGCCGCGGCGGCCGCGCTCTTCGTCCTCCTCGGGCGCCGCATGCGCGCAATGTTCAGGCGCGCCAAGTCCTGAGTCACGATGGCCGTGACCGCACGCGGCAGCGCTCACCTGGCCCCGGGCACCGAGATCCTGCCCTGCACACCGCCGAAGTCGATGAGCATCGGCCGGATGGCGACGCGCTGACTCGGCACGACGTGCTTGGCCTCCTCGCCTTCGGGGACGACCGTCCAGGTGCTGTCGGTCATGTTCCGCAGGACCAGGCGCCCGGGCCGGCCGGGATGCGCCTCGACCACGGCGCATGTCGTCCGGTAACCGCGGTCGCGGGTGAGGTGGTGGCTGGTAACCACCGCGCCCTGGGACAGCACAAGGGTGCCACCGGGCGCCTCCAGCCTGGGCGGAACAGGCAAGGCCCCGCGGCAGTCCCAGCAGCGCTGCCGCGGCTGCTCGGGGTCGTAGAACGCCTCCGCGGAGCAGCCGGGACAGGCGGACACGCTGTCATGCAAGCCGGTCAGCATGCGCCGCCATCCCCCCTCCTTGACCCGGCCGTACAGGGACGCGTCGTGCAGTCCGGTGGTGAAGGCCTGCGTGAACAGCCGATGGCAGTGCCCGGGGTAAATAGGCCACCAGATATTGACAAGGCTGTCAGGTAGCGGGCGGTTGGACCCGTCGTCCGGGTCGAACACGAACAACGGCTGGAGGCCGAAGTTGCGAAGGGTCAGCTCGGTCTCCGACAGGTGGCTGCCGTCCCACGTGTAGGACGCGTCGGTCCGCTCGCCGAGCAGCGGGTGGCCGTGCATCAGCAAGTAGAACAGCAACACGGCGAGGGAATACAGGTCACTGACTGTGGACGGCAGCACCTCGTCGCGCAGCACTTCCGGGGCCATGAACGGCGCCGTTCCCTTGACGAGCGCCTCGCCCCCGTCGGTGCCGACGTTGTCGACGTCGATGATCGCGACCTCGCACGCGCCAGGGTCGACGCGCAGGTTCCCGAAGCTGATATCGCGGTAGCACAGTCCCGACGAGTGCAGCGCGGCGAACGCGTCGACAAGCTCACGGCCAAGAGCCGTGACCACCCGGAACGAGGGCTGCATAGGCTCGTTCAGCAGGTGCGCGAGCGAGATGAACCGCCGGTCGAGCAACGGCATCACGTATCCGAACCCCGGCAGCTGGTCCGAGCTGACGAGGTCGATGGGCCACATGAAGGCCGGGTGCGGCGGGCGGCCGCGCCGGACAAGGGCCGTGATCGACTTGCGCATTTCCTCCGCTCCCGGCCCGGGGCGGTACCACTTCACCGCAACCGGCGCGCCGTTCAGCCTGGCCCGGTGGACGACGCCCTGGCCGCCTTCGCCGATCCTGTTCTCCACGGTGATCTGCGCGTGCCCGCGTTCCATCCGCAGCGTCTGCCCAGGCTGTATCAGGGCGTCCATGACGTCTAATCCCCCTCGTGCGTTCGCTGCTGCCCGCCGGCGGCCTGCTGGCCGGCGGCCTGCCCGCTGGTGGCCGTCGCCGTGCCCGGCGCCTCCGTACCCGGTGCCCCCGTGGCTGGTGGCCCCGTGGTTGGTTCCCGCGTGGTTGGTGCCTGCGTGGTTGGTGCCTGCGTGGTTGGTGCGTCGCCATTTGCCGGGCCGCTACTCGGTACCGCAGACGCAGGCTGCCGCCCTCGCGGCTGGGGCGACCCGCTACGTCCTGGCTGCGGCGACGCGGCGTCGCTGGGCGCGTTCCTGATGGGCGCCTGGCTATTTCCCGGCGCTGGGCTCGCCGGATGCCCGCCCGACGGCTGCGCGACGAGCATTGTCACCGCCGCGGCAAGCGCGCCGAGCACCACGACTGCGACCAGGACGCCGATCCAGCGCCGACGGGCGGCGGCATGGCGGGCGGCGCCATGGCGGGCGCGTCCCG
>JASHXJ010000409.1 GCA_030043595.1 Trebonia sp. | reverse complement strand
GCCGCCGTGGCGGCGCTCGCGGGGGAGCCGACGGGAACCTACTTCGCGCCCACCGGGCAGCGCCAGACGACCCGGCTGCTGTGGCTCGCGCACGCCGCGGTCGGCCGGGGCAGCCTGCGCCTGGACCGCGGTGCCGTCGAGGCGGTCGTGAGCCGCCGCGCCTCGCTGCTGCCGGCGGGCATCATCGGCGTGGAAGGGGCGTTCGACGCCGGGGACCCCGTGGACCTGCGCGACGAGAACGGCACAGTGGTCGCGCGCGGCCTGGTGAACTACGACGCCACGGAGATCCCCGGCCTGATGGGCCGATCGACCCGCTGGCTGGCCAGCAAGCTAGGCCAGGAATACGAACGCGAGGTAGTGCACCGCGACGACCTCGTGATTCTCTAGCCCGCCCCCAGTTGACGCAACTGAATGGTTGCCATATTATCGCAACCAGAAAGTTGCTACATGATGGAGGCAGTCATGGGGTTCCCTGATCGCATCGAGCGGACCGTCGAGCTCGCTCACCCGCCGGCCACGGTGTGGGCGGCGCTCACCACCGCCGACGGACTCAGTGCCTGGTTCGGCAAGGACGCGAGGATCGACCTGCGCCCGGGCGGCTCGGCATCGATGCGGTGGGACAGCGGCCACACCGCCGACATGCGGGTGGAGCGCGTGGAGGAGCCGAGGGTATTCGGCTTCACCTGGCACATCTTCGGGCTGCCCGAGGATGACCCGCGGCGCACGTACGTCGAGTTCACGCTGGAGCCGGCTGGCGGGGGCACCCGGCTGACCGTGGTCGAGTCCGGCTTCGCGCAGCTCCCTGACGACGCCTACCGCACCGCTTACGAGGGCAACACCCAGGGATGGGCGAGCGAGCTGGGCGAGCTCGCTGGCTACCTCGATGCCGCCACCTGACATCGAGGCGGTCGCCGAGCAAGTCTTTGCCGCCCTGGCCGACCCGAGCCGGCGCGCCATCCTGGCCGCGCTGGCCTCGGGCGGGCCGGCCACCGCCACGGACCTGGCCGGCCGGCTGCCGATCACCCGCCAGGCGATCGCCAAGCACCTCGCGCTGCTGACCGAGGCAGGCCTGGTGACGGCCGAACCGGGGGAGCGGCGCCGGGTGCGGTACCTGCTGCGCTCGGCGCCGATGCGGGTGGCGCAGCAGTTCCTGGCCGCGCTGGCGCGCGACTGGGACGGCCCGCTGGACGCGCTGAAGGATCATCTCGACCAGGCAACCGAAGGAGACATCCGATGATCAGTCACAAGACAGGGACACGCGAGGAGTGGCTCGCCGCACGGCTGGAGCTGCTCGCGGCGGAGAAGGAGCTGACCCGGCGCGGCGACGAGCTGTCCCGGCGGCGGCAGGAGCTGCCCTGGGTCCGGGTCGACAAGGACTACCGCTTCCAGACCGGCGACGGGACGGCGTCGCTTGCCGACCTGTTCCGGGGACGCTCGCAGCTGCTGGTCTACCACTTCATGTTCGGCCCCGACTTCACCGCCGGATGCCCGTCCTGCTCGGCGATCGCCGACGGCTTCAACGGCTCCGCGGCCCACCTCGCCAGCCACGACGTGATGCTCTGGGCGGTGTCGCGGGCCCCGCTCGCCAAGCTGAACGCGTACCGGCAGCGGATGGGCTGGAGCTTCCCGTGGGCGTCTTCCTACGGCAGCGACTTCAACGTCGACTTCGGTGTGGCGCACAGCAGGGAGGAATGGGAAGCGGGCACCGTCAGGTACAACTTCGGCGACACGGACCTGCGGCCGGCGGCCGGCGACGCGGATGCACTGGACGCCTTCAGCGAGTCGATCGTCGGCACGAACTGGCAGACCTACCGGCGTGAGGGGCCAGGGATGAGCGCCTTCGCCCTGCAGGACGGCACCGTTTACCACACCTACTCCACGTACGGGCGCGGGCTGGACATCCTGTGGGGCATGTACCAGTGGCTCGACCGCGCGCCGCTCGGCCGCAACGAGACCGGCATGTGGTGGCGCCGCCATGACGAGTACGGCACGGCGACCTGAGCCCGTGCGCGAGCACCGGGCCCGCGAGGGCCGTGCGACAATCGGCACATGCCGGAACGAGTTGAGGTGCAGCGGGCGGTGCCCGCCTCGGCAGGCGAGATCTTCGCCGTGCTCACCGACCCCCGTGGGCACGTCGCCATCGACAGCTCCGGCATGCTGATGGCGGCCAGCGGGGACGCTGTCACCAGGGCCGGGGACACCTTCGTGGTGCACATGGACAGGGAAGCGCTCAACGACTATCCCCTCGGCCTGTACGACGTGACCGTCGAGATCGTCACGTTCGAGCCGGACCGGGAAATCGCCTGGACCGTGCACGGCCAGTTCGACCTCGGCCACGTGTACGGCTACCGGCTGGAGCCGATCGAGGGGGGCACGCTCGTGACGTCCTACTACGACTGGTCGGCGGCCGGGCAGAGCTGGAAGGACGCCGCCATCTTCCCGGTAATCCCGCAGAGCGCGCTGCGGGCCACGCTCGGGATCCTGGCCCGCACCGTCGCTCCCGGCAAGCCCCGCCCCGCGCTGTCCGTGCCGACGTGAAGGCGCTCGTATTCCGGCACAGCCTGCCACGCGAGGCGGCTTCGGCCATCGGCGGCCGGGTGGACCGGCGGGCGTTTGTCTCCCGCTTCGCGCCCGTCCGCATCGAGGACGTCGAGGAGCGGCCGCTGCCAGCCGGGGACTGGGTGCGGGTCGAGACGACCTTCTCGGGCCTGTGCGGCTCGGACGTGAAGCAGATCCTGCTGAACGGCTCCCGCGACAACCCGCTCACCGCGCTGGTGTCCTTTCCGCACGTGCTCGGCCACGAGGTCGTGGGGCGGCGCCTGGACACGGGCGAGCGGGTCGTGCTGAACCCGTGGCTGTCCTGCGTCCCCCGCGGGATCGACCCGCCATGCCAGGCCTGCCGGGAGGGCCGCTATCCGTGGTGCCGCAACTTCCGTTCTGGTGACCTGCCCGTCTCGATCCACCTCGGGAACTGCGCGGCGGCCGTCGGCGCGCACGCCGAGCGCTTCGCCGCGCACGCGTCCCAGCTGTTCGCCATCCCCGGCGATATCTCCGACGAGGCGGCCGTGCTGGCCGACCCGGTCAGCGTCTCGCTGCGCTCGATCCTGCTCGCGCCGCCCTCGTGCGGCGGCCGGCCCGTGCTGGTGTACGGCTCGGGCACGCTCGCGTTCGCGGTGATCGCGCTGCTGCGGCACCTGTATCCGGCCTGCGAGGTATGGGCGGCGACGCGCTCTGGCGCCCGGGCCGCGCTCGCCACCCGCCTCGGCGCCCACGCCGTGCTGTCGACCGCGCCTGACGAGCTCGTCGCGCAGGTCGCGCGGCGCGTCGGCAGCACGCCGCTCACCCCGTGGAGCAAGCGCGACTGGCTGCAGGACGGCCCGGCCGTCGTCTACGACACGATCGGCTCGGTCGAGACCGTGGAGACGTCGCTGCGGCTGCTCACGACGGGCGGCACGCTCGTCGTCTCCGGCGTGGAGCCGCCGAAGCGCTTCGAGTGGACCCCGCTGTACTTCAAGGAGCTGCACGTCATCGGCTCGAACGGCTTCGGCGTCGAGGAGGTGGGCGGGGTAGCCAAGCACGCCATGGAGCACTACTTCGACTTCATCGCCGGCGGCTTCGACCTGACGCCGGTCATCACGCACCGCTTCCCGCTCGAGCGCTGGGACGAGGCGGTGCTGGCGGTGAAGAACTCGCGCCGCACGGGCGCCGTCAAGGTGCTGCTCGAGCCGACCCGGTGACCGGGTCACGGCCTGACCGTTTTGCCTATTTTTAATTGGCTTGCGTCGTTACTTCTGCTTGCGACGCGGGGTGCCTAAACTTACCGCGTGTCACTTATCGCCTATCTCGAGCTTCGGTGAGCAGCGCCGGCTGGCAGGGCGTGCCGCGCCGGGTGGTCATCACCGTGATTCCGGCCGCGGTGGCATCGGCGGCCGTTCTCGCGTCGAGCGCCTGCACGTCGACGAGCCCCGGCGCCAAGAGCGCCGGCAGCCCGAGCCCCGGCAGCCCCAGCAGCCCTGGCGGCCCCGGCGGTCCTGGCCCGGGGCTGCGGTTCTTCTCCAGCCATCAGGCCGCCGTCGTCGAGGACGCGACCGCCCGGATCGCCCCCGGCCCCGGGGACGACCCGGCCGAGGCAGGCCATCCCGGTGCCCGCGAGGCCGGGGTGACCGGGTACATCGACGCCATGCTCGGCGCGCTGGCGACGATCGAGGAGGCTGGCGCGCCGGTTCCGCTCATCTTCGCCGGCGGCCCGTGGAGCAACCGTCACGCGGCCGGACCCGACTACATGGCGTCCTTCATCGCGCTCGATCCGGTCTCCAGCATCGCGTGGCGCGAGCGTCTCGCGGGCTGGCAGCGGCAGTACACCAGCGGCATCGCCACCCTGGACAAGCTGGCGGGCGGGGACTTCGCCACGGCCGCCCCGGCCGACCAGGACAAGATCCTGGCCCGGTCCGAGGTGAGCACGTTCCTGTCCCTGCTGTTCGAGCATACGATCGAGGGCATGTACTCGGTCCCCGAGTACGGCGGGAACCGCGGCCTGGCCGGCTGGACAGACATCAGCTACCCGGGCGACAGCCAGCCACTGGGCTACACCAGCGACGAGGTCGAGCGCTCGGACGGGCGCGCCCCGGTCGCCGTCACCGGCATCGTCGCCGACGTGCTGAAGCTCCTGGGTGAGCTGTGAGCGGCGCGGCGCGGCGCAAGGCGGTCGTCATCGGCAGCGGCGCCGGCGGCTCGTTCGCCGCCATGGAGCTGGCGCTGGCCGGGTGGCAGGTCGTCGTGTTCGAGAAGGGCCCTGACTACTTCACCAACCTGGCCGGCGAGGGGCCGATCGGGACGGTGTTCTCCAACGACGACCTCAAGATGAACGTACGGTACTTCGCCGGGCCTGACCCGCTGGCGTTCCCGCGTACCTGGCGGCCGGTCGGCGCGTCGGCTGTCCAGTACACGGGCAGCGTCGATGATCTCCCCCAGCTCGTCGGCGGCGGGACGGTGCACTGGGACGCGAAGGTGCCGCGGTTCTGGGACATCGATTTCCAGCAGCTTTCAGCCCTCGGGCCAGTTCCCGGCGCCGACGTGGCCGACTGGCCGTTCACCTACTCCGACATCGCGCCCTACTACGACGAGGTGGAGGAGCTGATCGGCGTGCAGGGCGATGTGCAGGCGCTGCCCGACATCGTGCGCAAGCACGCGCCGCGCGGCCCGTACCCGATGCCGCCGGGCCCGCAGCAGCGTTCGTCGATGGTGATCGCCGCGGGTGCCACCGCCATCGGCATGCACCCGCACCCGTTCCCGATGGCGATCAACTCCCAGCCGTACAACGGTCAGCACGCCTGCAACGACTGCGGTTTCTGCGCCAACTACGGCTGCCCGGTCGTGGCCAGGCCGTCGGCGCTGATGCCGCTGCGCCGCGCCCTGCGCACCGGGCGGGTGACGCTGATCCCCCAGACGACCGTCACCAGGGTCTTGCTGACGGGCTCGGGCGCGGCGCGGCAGGCGACCGGCGTGAGCTGGGTGCGGGTGACCCCCACCGGGCCGGTCACCGGGTCGGAGAGCGCGGACGTGGTCGTCATGGCCGCGTCCGCCATCGAGACGGTGCGGCTCGCGCTGGTGTCAGCGTTCCCGGATCAGAGCGGCAAGCTCGGCCGCAGGCTCATGCTGCACTCGTTCACGGACGGCACCGCGATCTTCACCGACGAGCGCATGC
>JASHXJ010000408.1 GCA_030043595.1 Trebonia sp. | reverse complement strand
GCGAGGAGTGCAGAAGAAGCCCTGCGTTCTTGCTCATCAGCGCCGCCGATCCCCGACACAGGGAACAAGCGCGCACGCTCCCAATCCACCTCACCCACGGCGTCTCCTCGTGTCGATGTCCCCGGCCGTCGTACATGGCACGATAGGGGACGCTCGGCAAAACGAGAAGTATTACAGGATACGATCGGCGACCGGTTAGGTTACGTGATCAATACAGACAACCGCTCCGCAAATCCACAACCGCTGATGCGCGTCGATTCGGGTGCTGGATTTCAGTTCTGCTTACAGCGCCGCATGGCTGGCTATCGGCGATGAGCGCGTTCCACTTCGTGTGACGCGCGGTCGAGGGCATCGCTCGGCGCCGAGGAAGATCACGTCGCCACTGCCACGATCAGTGACATCGACGGTGGCGGCGGGCAGGCTTGGGGCATGAGCACATTCACCGTTGAGTCGACGCAGGACACAGTGCGGTCGGGCTATCTCGACCCGGCCGCGAAGCCGGTGGCGACGATCATGCCGGGCGATACCGTCAGCTACCCGAATACGTGGACGCACTGGGGGAACGAGGCCGTCTTCGGGATGAGCTTCGCCGACCGGGAACCGCTCCGGCACCGGTACCCGCGCGGCCCGTACTCGATGCTCGGGCCGGTCGAGGTGTCCGGGGCTGAGCCCGGTGACGTGATCGAGTGCTCTATTACCCGGCTGCGCACGATCGGCTGGGGCTGGAACTCGTTCCCGCTCGGCGTCGGTGCGCTGCCGCACGACTTCGCCGAGCCCTACGTGCACTACTTCCGCTTCGATGACGCCCGGACCACCGCTGAGTACACGCACGGGATCAGGCTGCCGATGGCGCCGTTCCTCGGCGTCATCGCGGCCGAACCGGAAGGCGAGGACACCGTCAGCGCGATCCTGGCCGGCCCCACCGGCGGCAACCTGGTACTGAAGGACCTGACGGCCGGCAGTCACCTGTTCCTGCCCGTCGCCAAGCCCGGCGGCAGGATCTGGATCGGCGACGTGCACGCCCTGCAGGGCGACGGGGTCGTCGACCAGACCGCGATAGAGACCGCGGCCGAGGACCTGGACATCCGCTACGACCTGCGCACAAAGGTGCCGCTACGCGGCCCGCTCGCCGAGACGGACTCGTCCTGGATCGTCATCGGATTCGCCGCCGCCCTCGACGACGCCATCGTCGGGTGCCTCCGCGAAGTCATCCACTGGCTCGCGTCCACCGGGGAGGTCAGCGAGGCGGAAGCCTACGCCCTTTCCAGCATGGCGGTCAGCTTCCGCGTCACGCAGTACGCCAACCAGACCGGGTCCGCCTACAGTTCCACACCGCCCAAGGCGGTCCACGCGGTCATCCCCAAGGACGTGTTCCCGGATGCCGCCCGCACCCGGATCTCTGCATGGCTGCGCGGCGAGGCGGCCCGGTGACCCTCTCCCCCGACGACAGGATGCAGATCCTCGACGTCGTCAGCCGCGCCGACCTGGCTGCCAGCCGCCGCGATGCCGACGGCTACGTGGCGCTGTTCACCGAGGACGCGGTGCTGGACGGCGCGCAGGGGCGGCACGCCGGCCGCGACACGCTGCGCGCCTCTGTCGGGCCGATCTGGGCCGCGGAGGGACCCGCGACCCTGCACCTGACACTCAACCCGGTCATCGACCCCCCGGCTGGCGACAGCGACACGCGGGCGACCGTGCATTCAGTACTGCTGATCGTGAACCCGGCTCCGCCGGTCACCATACGGACCGCGGCCCTCATCACGCAGACCCTGCGCCGAACCGGCGGGGCATGGCTGATCAGCAGGCGCACCGTCGCGGACCCGGGTCAGGGCTTGCGGCCGACCCCGCCGTAGTTGGCCAGCTCGCGGCTGATGGGCGGCTCACCGGTGACGGCCCGCCAGCGGTGGAGTTGCACCACGCCGGGCTCCTCGAGCTCGAGGCCGTCGAAGAACCGGCTGACCTGGGCGTGGGTGCGGGCCGTGACAGGAGCGGCCCCCTGCTGGTTGTAGTTCCGCATGGACTTGTTGATGTCTTCGGTGACGTCGCTCGCAGGGTGCGCGATAACCAGGTAACTGCCGGCAGGCACGGCGGCAAGCAACCGGGTCACGAGCGCGGCCGGGTCGTCCGCGTCGGGAACGCAGTGCAGGACACCCAGCAGCATGATCGCGACCGGCTTGCTGAAATCGAGGACTTCGGCCGCGTGCTGGAGGATGTTGCCGGTGTCGCGCAGGTCAGCGTCGATGTAGGAGGTCGCTCCCTGCTGGCTGCTGGCGAGCAGCGTACGGGCGTGCAGGAGGACGATCGGATCGTTGTCGACGTACACGATCCGCGACTCCGGTGCCGCCCGCTGTGCGACCTCGTGGGTGTTGTTGCCCGACGGCAGCCCGGTGCCGATGTCCAGGAACTGCCGGATGCCCGCCTCGGTGACCAGGTAGTGCACCGCCCGGCCGAGGAAGGCCCGCTGCGCGCGGACGCTGACCAGCACGTCCGGGAACGTGGCGATCACCTGCTCGGCGGCCGCCCGGTCGGCCGCGAAGTTGTCCTTGCCGCCCAGCCAGTAGTCGTAGACCCGGGCAATATGCGGCCTGCTCGTGTCGAGCGAGACGCCCTCGGCCGCCGGATCCTGCCCACTCGTCACCCTGGCCTGCCTTCCGCTGTCCGCCCGAAATGCCGTCCCTGGCTAGCCTGCCGCGCCGCGCGAGACAGTGCAACTTGGCGCTCAGCGACGTCAGCTCTGCGGGATCTCGGTTTCCACCAGGCGCTTGAGCCGGTCGAGGTCGGCAGCGATGAGCCGCACAAGCTGGCGGCGCAGCAGGCCAGGGGCTAGCCGGAACGGGCCGCGGGGGGTAGCCCTGATCGACTGGGTCAGGGTTGTTGCCGTTCCGTCCGCGACGAGGCGGTACTCCTCCTGGAAGCGCACCGGCCCGGCGACGCCGTTGCCGGCCAGGCGGCGGGGCGGGTCGTAGCCGGTCACCTCGTACGGTGACCGCACCGGCACCAGCCCGGCGCGGGCCGTGATCGTGTAGTGGGTGCCGGCTCCGCCGTCGCCTGCCGTCCGGACCGCCGCGACTGGCCCGTTCGCCCAGCGGGCCAGGTACGTCTCGAAGTCAGCCAGCACAGTGAACACCTGGGCGGGGGCCCGGCCGATACGGACGGTGGTCTCGAACTCGATCATGACTTAAGGTACGTCGCGGACCTGCCGGGAGATCACACGGCGCGGCGCCTGATCAGCCAGACGGTGGCCGCGCCCAGCAGCAGGCTGAGGGCTAGCAGCCAGCCGCCTTCGATGAGCTGGAAATGCCAGAAGCGGCTCGCCGGCTGGTAGGTGAAGTACTTCAGGTAACCCTGCTCGGCGAACCACTGCTGCACGGCCTGCGGGGTGGGCAGTCCGCCCGCCTGCCGCAGCTGGGTCGACAAGGCGGCGATCTCGCCCTGGCTGGCGGGGATGCCGCCAGGTGCCGTCCACCACTGGCTGATCAGCCAGGGGGCGCCCTGGCCGGTCCCGCCGGCCGGGTTGATCAGGCCGGTGCCGACCAGCGGCGCCTGGTAATGGCCGCGCAGGACGTAGACGGCCAGCAGGAGCAGTCCGGTCCAGCCCGCTATCGCGGCCACCATGGCCGGGATCGTCCGCCGCAGCACCGCGCCGGCGAACACGCCGATCGTGAAGGCCGCCAGCGTCCAGCCAGCGAACACCACGCCGCGCAGGTCGAACACCTGCGGTTCCAGCGGGCTGGTCTGCCCGAGCTGGAACATCGGCTGGTAGAACCAGGCGAACACCGCGCTGACCGCCGCCGCGCCCGCCGTCACCGCGACCGCGACCAGGACGAGCCTGGCGATCAGCCAGCGGACACGGCCGCAGCCCTGCGTCCAGGACAGCCGGAACGTGCCGGTCTCCAGCTCCCTGGCGATCATCGGCGCGCCCGCGAGGACGCCGATCAGGACCGGCACGATCTGCAGGACTCCCGCGACCGTCTGCGCGCCTGAGTAGTAGTCGCTGACGAATACCGCCTCTTGCGTGCTGCAGTTGGTGGCGGTCAGCGGCGTGCAGCTTTGCAGGCCGAAGCTGGCGAGCGCGGAGCGCATCTGCAGGCCCGAGATCAGCATCCACACGCACACCGCGCCGAGCAGCGCGAGGACCCCGCCGAGCGCCAGCCGGTGCTGCCGCCAGCCGACCCAGGCGAGCTTGCGCCAGGCGACCGGGCGGACGGCCGCCGATGTCGCCATGGTTGTCATGCGATCACCTCCGGGACGGAGACAGGCAGCGCCGGCGCGCCGGGCTCGCGCAGGTAGGCCAGGACGGTCTCCTCCAGCCCGGCCGGGTGAACCTGCCACCCCTGCGGTGGTGCATAGCTGGCGTCCGCTGTACGGACCAGCAGGCGGGCACGGTCGCCGAGCCCGCTGGTAGAGATGAGCCCCGGCGGCTCGGCCAGCTTGCCCGCCTTGCCGGGCGGGGCGGTGAGCACACAGTGGGCGTCCAGTACCACGTCCACCTCACCGGCGAGCTGCAGGTGCCCCCGGGAGAGCACGATCAGGTAGTTCGCGACCCGCTCGAGCTCGGCGAGCACGTGGGAGGACAGCACCACCGACAGCCCGTCCTGCGCCGCCGCGGTCATCACCGTTTCCATGAAGTCGAACCTGGCCAGCGGGTCGAGCATGGCCAGCGGCTCGTCGAGCACGAGCAGCCGTGGCTGCCTTGCCAGCGCCAGTGTCAGCGCAACTTGCGCCTGCTGGCCGCCGGACATCCTGCCGATCCGCCTGTCGTGCGGGATGCCGAGCTCGGCCAGCCGCGCCTCGGCCCGCTGCTGGTCCCAGCGGCGGTTCAGGCTGCCGATCACGCGCAGCGTGTCGCCCACCGTGAGGTTCTGGTAGAGCGGCGCGTCCTGCGCTACGAAGCCCACTCCGTCCAGGGCACGCGGCGACCCGGCGGGCTCTGCGCCAAGTACCGACACGCTGCCCTCGGTCGGCTCGATCAGCCCCACGAGCAGGTTCAGCAGCGTGCTCTTGCCCGCGCCGTTGGGACCGACCAGTGCCACGATGCTGCCGGCCGGGATGGCGAGCGAGCAGTCCCGCAGCGCCCACGTGCGCCGGTATCGCTTGCCAAGGCCGTGCGCCTCGATGACGTTCATCTGCCTGGCCTCCCGCTCAGTCGCCTGTTGTCATGTAGCCGCGCAGCGACGACGTGCAGATCCCGTCGTAGATGTACGGCTTGATGTACGCGGAGTTCATGTTCTGCGGGGTGATCGCGATCATCGGCGTGCTGACCTGCGGCTGGACCTGCCGCAGGGCGACCGCGCTGACCGCCTGGTCCACGGCCTCGGCCCCCTGGACCGCGGGTTCCTGCGCCACCGTGACCTGGATCAGCCCGCTGTCGAGCCCGGTCATCTGCAGCGGCCCGGCCTCGAACGTGGCGATCTTGATCCAGCCCGCCTCGTGCGCGTTCTGGATGGGGGCCTCCGCGCCCTGGGTGGTGTTGTCGGTCAGCGTCAGGACGCCGGACAGATCCGGGTACGCCATCATGTCGCGTGCCACGAGATTGGCCGCCGCCGCAGCACTGTCAGGGGCGTCTACCTGCACAGGGAGCACCCTGATGCGGGGGTAGAGCGCCGCCATCTCCTGCTGGAACCCCTGGATCCGCTCGCTGGCCGCGGGGCCGCCGTCGGCTGCGGTGATGATCGCCACGCTGCCTGTCCCGCCGAGCAGCCGGCCGAGATTGCCGGCCGCCAGCTTCCCGCCCGCGGCGTTGTCGGAGGTGATCAGCGAAGCGCCCAGGTAGTGGTCTACCGGCCGGGTACCGACAAAAATGATCTTGGTGTCGTTCTCCTGCGCCACGACGAGCGACTGGTTGAGCGCCGTCGTGCTCGCCGGGTCAATGATCAGCGCGTCGGGGTTGCCGACGATCACGCCGTCCACCAGCGCTTGCTGATCGGCCGTGGTGAAGGACTGCGGTGCCGCGACGGTGAGGTTGACCCCCAGCCGCCGCGCCTCCTGGGCTGCCCCGCACTCCAGGGACAGCGAGTAGCTGCTGCCCTGGCTCGCGGCGATCATCTCAATGCTCGTGTCGGCGCTGACTCCTGTCTCTACCGCGCTGGCCGTGGCGCAGCCGCTGACCAGGCCGCCGGCCGCCGCGACCGCGACAGCTCCGGCCACGGTCACCGCGGCCGCACGCCATCTACTCCTCATCGGTCCCTCCGATGCGAATTCAGTGCCAATGTCTGGGAGCGGCGGGGCATGCTCACATGCCGGAGGGGTTCTGCACCATGTGGTGACGCCGCCCGTACTGTGACGACCCGTAGCCGTAGCCGGCTTGCGATGCCGGGATGGTGGCCTGCTGGAATGCGGTGTTGTAGCTGACCGCCGTGGCGACGTCGTTGCCGTCGAGCGTGACGGTCACCGGGTCGGTCAGGCCGAAGGTGTTGCAGGCCAGGTTCGTGAACGACATGCTCAGCCGGTTGCCCATGAACGTCGCCAGGTTGTCCCCGACCGACGGCACCGGGGAGGTGAAGCTCGCGTCCCGCGCGAAGTCAAGCAGGTTGTGCTTCGGGGCGATGTTCACCATGTTCATGCAGAAGGCCGCCGCGACCAGGTTCGCGTTCGCATTCTGCGCGAGCAGCGGCTGGTCCACGATCGAGCGGTACACGTTGGTCTTCGCCACGCTGAAATTGCCGCCGACCAGCACCATCTCGTCGTTCGGCGGGATGAGGCCGATCTGCGTACGCTGGTTGACCCGGGCGCTCAGCTCGTTCAGGGCCTGCGACGACTGGAACAGGTTCGCGCTCGTGCTGTCGGGCGCCTCGAACGGGCTGCATCCGTTGGCCGGGTCGACGAAGTACCCGAGCAGCCCGTTGTCACTGCCGTTGAAAGTGATCGTGGCGCTGCCCATCGCGTCCCTGTTAGCCGGCGTGGCCTGAGCCGTCTGCCCGTTGCCGTTGAGCAGGTACTGCGTGTACGTGTTGTCGCTCGGGTCCTGGTCGACCAGCGCGAAGTTGCGCGTGTCCTCGCACGACAGGCCGTCAAGCGACGTGCCAAGGCGCGGGACGCGGAGGATGTGCCTGGCGATCTCCAGATTGGCGAGCTTGTAGAAGCTGACCGCGTTGCACGCCGAGACCTGGCCGATCACCGACTGGCCGAGCGCGTCGACGCAGCCGCTGCCGCGCTCTTGCGCGCCAGGACCGGTGAGCACCAGGTTGGTGCCGTTGGACCCGATGTCGATGATCACCTGCGAGCCCCGCGGTATCCGCGGCCGGACCGGCGACGCGGCCGGCGTCGTGCCCTGGGTGATGACCAGCGGGTTGTAGACCTGCACCTGGCCGTCCGGTGACAGGATCGTCGCCTCGACGAACGCCTGCAGGTTCGGGTTGGCCTCCGAGCAGCCGTCCCCGAGCTGGTACGGCGTCGCCAGTCCTGCGGCGGTCAGCGGGTGCCCCGGCACGACCAGCGTGCAGTTCATCGAGCTCGCTGCCTGTTCCGGTGTCTGGTTCAGGCTGATCAGGTTGCCGTTGCCGTCGACCGGCACCGACGCCACGTCACCGAGCTGCCATTGGGCGGTCGCGCCGTTCGAGAACGTGTTGGGGGCCACGGGAACCCGGGGGCCGGAGGAGGCCGCGGACGCCGCCGCGGCGGCCGCCGGGCTGCCCGCCGGGTCTGTCGGCGACGGGCAGGGCGACGGGGCGAGTGATTCGGCGGGGGCCGGGGCGGGCGACGCGGACGAGGTTGCGGTCGGCGCGGACGATCCGCTGGAATCAGGCGCGGTCGGCGCCGGCGCGGACGAGGCGGACGAGGTTGCGGTCGGCGCGGTCGACGCCGGCCCGGACGACCCGCTGGGATCCGGGGTGGCCGGCTCTGACGTAGCCGTCGGAGTGGACGTGGCCGCGGTCGTGGCCGGCGCGGACGTCGTAGCGGCGTCGGGCGCGTAGGATCCGCTCGTGTCCGGTATCTGGTAAGCGGCGGCCTGGGTGCATGCCGTGGCGCTGAGCGAGGCGGCCTGCCGTCCGCTGGCTGCCGCGAGCACAACGCCCACCGTTACGGCCACCGCCACTGGGACGACAACCGAGACCGCACCCCGCGCCAGCCGCCTTCTGCGAACCGTACGACGCCATGCGGACCGATGTCTGGTGGTCATTCATCCACCTCCGTTAGTCCGTCGTGACACTTCCGTGACCCAACATAGACCCGCGCGGTATGCAAAACGGGCCAATTGAAAAGATTTTGCGGTTGTCTGATTTATGCACTTGTTATTCGCGATGGTGTTATTATTCTCGTTGCCCCGGTTCTGGTTACGCAGGACAACATAACGGTCACAGTGATCGCACCGTGATACGCCGCACGCCTGCCGGGCAAGCCGCTCTGCTGCATGCCGGACGGTTCTGCGCCATGGTCTGTCGCGTCGTGCTCCGGGGCGACGTTCACCCCGCACCAGGTTGGGGCACGTGCTGCTGACCGCGCTGCGCGCCGGGAGCTGGCCGGTCACCGACTGGCCGAGCGCGTCGACGCAGCCTGGACAGTTCCTGAAATGTAAGAAATAAAAAGAGTCTTAGCTTTGCCCGATTCGTGCCATCGTTATATGGGCATGGGATAGCATGGCTGGTTTCCCATGCCCGGCGGCTGCGGCAATTGAGCGTTACTGTGATCGTATCGTTATAGTCTGTCAGGTCGCCACGGCCCGCTAGATGATGCCTTCCTGCAGGGCCAGGCGGGTCAGGTCGGCCCGGCGGCGGCAGCCGCTCTTGTCGCGGATGCGGTCCAGGTGGGTGCGGACGGTGCTCACGCTGATGAACAGCTTGGCGGCGATCTCGGCGTCGGTCCGCCCCTGCGCGACTAGGGCGACGAGCTCGCGTTCGCGCGCGCTCAGGCTCCCGAGCGGCGCCGCCGCGGACGCGGGCACCTCGCCCCCCGTCACCATGATCGCGAACTCCACCGCGGCCGCGAGGGTCATGGCGGCGCCGCGGGCCGCTGCCGCCTTGAGCTCGCCGGCTTCCAGCACCTGGCGCACCTCCTGCGACGGCGACTCGAGGAAGTGTTCCGCCTTCAGCGCGTCGGCGGACCCGACGGCGGCGTTCTGGACGGCGAGCGCCGACCACAGCGTCATCGCGTCGGCATGCCGGCCCGCCGCCGCGCACTCCAGCCCGGCTTCGTCCAGGATGTCGATCAGGCGCAGGGGGTAGCCGATGTGCGCCGCCAGCTCGGCCGCCGCGCGCAAGTGCGATCCGGCTTCGGCCAGCCGTCCACCCTGGCGCGCCAGCACCGCCTTCACGAAGAGCATGTCCGCCTGCCGCCGCAGGTCTCCCGCGCTCCGCGCCTGCGCCAGCACCTCCTCGCACAGGTCCTGCACGGTGTCCATGTCGCCGCTGCGGGCGAGTACGAAGGGCAGGATGGACCAGGCCCGGCGAGCGTGCCAGCCGGGAAGCCGGTCAAGGTCGATCAGCCGCACTTGCCTGGCCCATTCCGCGGCTTCGTCGACCTGGCCAAGGTACATGGCGATCGCGCTGAGCTCGCTCAGCGCGACTGCCTCGCCGGCGGCATAGCCGATCTGGCGGGCGAGCTCGACCGCGGTGCGGGCATCGGCGACCGCCTCGGGCAGGTGCCCGGTGTTTCGCAGTACGGCGGACCGGTCGGTGAGACCATCGACAAGCTCGGCGGATGGCGGACCGTCCCGCACCGCTGCGACGACCTTGCCCAAGTGCGCCAGCTTCGCGCGGTAGTCCACCGTGCCGGGCGCCAGGCGGCCCAGCCAGATGTTGGCGGAGTACCAGTGACCGTCATCGGGGCCGGTCAGGGCGATCGCGCGGTCGAGCAGCGCATACCCCTCGGCCCACCGGCCGCGAAGCAGCCACCAGGGCGCCAGCGCAACGGCGAGCCTCAGCGCGAGCGGCGGATCATGGTCCAGCGCCCAGGTGAGCGCCTGATGCACGACGGCGTCCTCGGCATCCAGCCAGAGCGACGCGAGCACTTCCTGGTCGCGCGCCGCCATCTGGGCGGCGCGCTCGGCCACGTCCAGCGCGTGTGCCGCCAGCGCCGAGGTGGCCGCGTCTTCCTCGCCAGCGGCACGCAGGCGGCGCATGCCATAGCCGCGCAGCGTCTCAAGCATGGAATACCGGGACCGCCCGTCCGGCCCGATCCGGGGCGGCACGAGCAGCGAGCAGTCGACCAGGCGCACGACCGCCAGCCCGGCATCGGGCCCGGCCACGGCTTCGGCGGCGTCCAGGGTGAACGGACCCGGGAATACAGAAAGGAACCGGAAAACGCGCTGCTCGGGCTCGCCGAGCAGCGCGTAGCTCCAGTCGACGGTCGCCTCCATGGACCGCTGCCTGGGTGCCGCGGCCCGGTTGGCGCTGACCAGCAGGCCGAACCGGTCGTCAAGCCGATCCACCAGCTGGCCCAGGCCGAGCGCCTCGACTCGGGCGGCGGCGAGCTCGATGGCCAGCGGCATCCCGTCCAGCCGCCGCACCAGCCGCTCGACCACGGGACGTGACTCGCCGTCCAGGTTCAGGCGCGGGTCGAGCTGGCGAGCGCGCTCGACGAACAGGGTGACCGCTTCGGCCGGGGCAGCCTGGTCCGGCGTGCCGTCATCGGGCAGTGCCAGCGGCGCCAGCCGGTAGCGGGCTTCCTCGGGGATGCCCAGCGGCTCCCGGCTGGTGGCGAGGATCCGGATGTCGTCCGCGGACGGCAGCAGGCTCGCGCACAGTCCCGCCACGGCCTCGAGCACGTGCTCGCAGTTGTCCAGGACCAGGAGCAGCTGCTGCCGGGACAGGCGTGCCGCCAGCGCGTCGACCAAAGACGCGCCGGCGGCCTGCTGCAGTCCGAGCGCGGTCGCCACCGTGGCGGGGACCAGCGCAGGCTCCTGGACCGCCGCCAGCTCGACCACCCAGACACCGTCCGCGAACCGATCGGCAACCTGCTTGAGCACCTCGGCGGCCAGCCGCGTCTTGCCCACCCCGCCCGGTCCGGTCACGGTCACCAGCCGGTACTGCTCGAGCAGCCCGGCCACCTTGTCCATGGCGTCGGAACGGCCGACGAAGGTGGTGAGCGCGTGCGTCAGGCTCTGAGGGGTTCCCGGCGGCGTCACGCGACTAGCCTACGGAATTCCGCCGGCACGGAGAAACCAGAATCCCGCCGCGTAGGCATTTCCACCCCACCCGCCGGACGAGGGCAAATGGGCAGATCGGCCTCTGCCTGGGGGCCTGCCTGGTGACGCACTCTGGCATCAGCAGACAGCCACAGATGGAACCCAAGGGGAGACCGGACCATGCATCCTTACGTCGCCAGCCAGCTCGCCAATGACCGCCACCAGGAAATGATCGCCCGCGCCAGCCAGCAGCGGCTCGCTCGCGAGGCCAGCGCCGCGAAGCAGGAGCCGGAGCCGCAGGCCCGTCGGGCGCGGCGGGGAATCCGCATCCCGGTTCGCCTCCGGGCCCGGGTGGCGTAGCAGGCGCCTCGACATACACAACCGCAACCGCGATCCGCGTCACCCGTCGGGGGCAGGCGCGGATCGCGGCTGTCTGGCTAGATGATGCCTTCCTGCAGGGCCAGGCGGGTCAGGTCGGCCCGGCGGCGGCAGCCGCTCTTGTCGCGGATGCGGTCCAGGTGGGTGCGGACGGTGCTGACGCTGATGAACAGCTTCTCGGCGATCTCCGCGTCAGTCCGGCCCTGCGCGACGAGGGCGACGAGCTCCCGTTCGCGGGCGCTCAGGCCCCCCAGCGGCGCCGCCGAGGCCGGGAGCACGTCCTCGCCCGTCATCATGACCGCGAACTCCACCGCGGCCGCGAGCGTCATCGCAGCACCCCGGTCCTCGGCCATCTTGACCCGCTGGGCTCCCAGCACCCGCCGTGCCTCCCGCAGCGGCGACTCGCGCTCATGTTCCCCTTGCGCCGTGTCGGCGAGCCCGGTAGCGGCATTCTGGACGGCCATCGCCGACCACAGCGTGACCGCCTCGGCGTGCCGACTTGCCGCCGCGCACGCGATCCCGGCCTCGTCCACGATATCGATCAGCCGCACGGGATCGCCGACGTACACCGAGAGCTCGGCCGCCGCGCGCAGGTGCGCCCCGGCGTCGGCTAGCCGCCCAGTCCGGCGCGCTAGCACTGCCATCAAGAAGAGCATGTCCGCCTGCAGGCTGAGGTCTCCCGCGGCCCTCGCTTGCGCCAGCACCTCCTCGCAAGGGTCTTGCGTACCCTGCAGGCGACCGCTAGCCACGACGGCCCAGGGCAGGGTGGACCAGGCCCGGCGGGCGCTCCGTCCGGGAAGACGATCGAGGTCGATGAGCCGCGCTTGCCGGGCCCAATCCGCCGCCTCGTCGCTTTGGTCGGCATACATCGCGATCCAGCTAAGCTCAGCCAGTGCCGTCGCCTCACCGGCGGCATAACCAGTCCGCCGGGCGAGCTCCAGGGCCGCGCGTGCATCGGCGGCCGCCTCGGGCAGGCGTCCCATATTCCGCAGCGCCGATGACCGGCCTGTCAGGCCGTCAACCAGGTCGGCTGACGGCGGTCCGTCCCGCAGCGCATCGACGACCTTGTTGAAGTGCGCCAGCATCACATGGAAATTGGACACGCTGAGTGACAGGTTCCCGAGCCAGATGTTGGCGGAATACCAGTTGTCCATGCCCGGGCCTGTTTGGGCCACCGCGCGCTCCAGCAGGGCATATCCCTCGATCCACCGGCCACGCAATCGCCACCAGGGCGCCAGGGCCACGGCCAGCCGGAGCGCAAGCGCCGGGTGGTGGTCAAGCGACCAGGTGATCGCCTGGTGCACGGCGGCGTCCTCGGCATCCAGCCACAGCGCCGCGGGCAGTTCTTGATCGCGCAGTGCCAGCTGGACGGCGGCGCGTTCGGTCACGTCGAGCGCGTGTGCCGCCAGCGCCGAGCTGGCGGAGTGTTCTTCGGCGGCCGCGCGGAGGCGGCGAAGGCCGTAGCCGCGCAGCGTCTCCAGCATCGAATAACGGGACCGCCCGTCCGGCCCGGTCCGCGGCGGCACCAGCAGCGAGCAGTCAACCAGGCGCATGACGGCCAGGCCGGCATTGGGCCCGGCCACGGCTTCGGCGGCGTCCAGGGTGAACGGGCCGGGAAACACCGACAAGAACCGGAACACGTGCTGCTCGGGCTCGCTTAGCAGCCGGTAGCTCCAGTCGACGGTGGCCTCCAGGGATCGCTGTCTGGCCGATGCGGCGCGGTTCGCGCTGACCAGCAGCCCGAACCGGTCATCGAGCCGGTCGACCAGTTGCGCAAGGCCAAGCGCCTCTACCCGGGCGGCGGCGAGCTCGATCGCCAGCGGCATCCCGTCCAGCCGCCGCACCAGCCGCTCCACCACGGGACGCGACTCGTCATCCAGGTTCAGGTCCGGATCCAGCTGGCGGGCGCGCTCGACGAACAGGGTCACCGCCTCCGCCGGGGCGGCCTGGCCCGGCGCGCCCTGTTCGGGCAATGCCAGCGGGGTCAGCCTGTAGCGGGCTTCCTCGGGAAGGCCAAGCGGCTCCCGGCTCGTGGCAAGGATCCTGATGTCATCCGCAGCCAGCAGCAGCCTCGCGCAGAGTGCGGCCACGGCGTCGAGCACGTGCTCGCAGTTGTCCAGGACCAAGACCAGCTGCTGGCGCGACAGGCGTGCCGCCAGGGCGTCCACTGTCGATACCCCGCCGGCCTGCTGCAGTCCCAGCACGGTCGCCACCGTAGCTGGCACCAGCGACGGCTCCTGGACGGCCGCCAGTTCTACCGGCCACACGCCGTCCGCGAACCGGCCGGCTATCCGGCTGAGCACCTCGGCAGCCAGGCGCGTCTTGCCCACCCCACCCGGCCCGGTCACGGTCACCAGCCGGTAGCGGTCCACCAGTCCCGCCACCTTGTCGATGGCGTCGGCGCGGCCGACAAAGCTGGTGAGCGCGTGCGTCAGGGTCTGGGGGCTTGCCGGCGGCGTCACGCGAATAGCGTACGGAATTCCGCTGGCGCAGAGAAACAATCCCCGCCGGGTAGGCATTTTCACCGCGCCAGCAGCACGCGGGCAAATGGGCAAATCGGCCTCTGCCTGAGTATCGGCCTCGCGGCGCAGCCTGACATCAGCAGGCCGGAGCCGACCGGGACCGGCCGCAGCGCAAGGAGATCCCATGTTCACCCGACGCATCGCCGCCCTCGCCGCCGCACTGCTCACCGCCGTCACGATCGCCGCCGCTTCGACGGGCGGCACGGCCGCCGCGTTCCACGCGCGCCCGCTCACCGTGCATGCCACCGGTTCCGCGCACATCTTCAGCGTTCAGCCCGACCGGGCGTTCCCTCCCCGCGCGTCGCAACCCGACATGCGCGGGTGGTGATAACAGCAAGATATCTGGACAGCCAGGCAAGCCGCGACTGCGATCCGCGTCACCCATGGGGGGCGCGGATCGCGGCTGTTGCGAGCCAGGCCGGCGCTGCCCGGACCACGCTGGCGGTGGCAGAGCCTAGGCGTCGCCCGTGGGGCCGAAGCGCTCGGTCTTGATGGCGGCCGGGTCGTGCCCGGCGCCGACGAGGAGGTTGGCGGCGGTTTCGACGAAGCCGGTCGGGCCGCAGATGAAGATCGCGGGCCTGGCCTGCGTGGGCCAGGCTGCCGCGGCGACCGCGGCGGCGCTGATGCGGCCGACTGGCATGCCGGGCGGTGCGGTCCGGGTGTAGAGGTAGGTGACGGTGAGGGGAGAAGCCACGGATCGTTCGGACAACTCAGAGGCGTAGATGGCGTCGGCGGGGTTGCGGACCGAGTACACCAGCCGGAGCGGGACCTTGCTCGCGGCGGCGGCGTGCGCGCGGATCATGGCCATCAGCGGGACGATGCCGCTGCCGCCGGCCAGCAGCAGGACCGGGGCCGTCGACCGGGGGTTCCAGACGAACCAGCCGCCGATCGGGCCGCGCAGCTCAAGCGGGTCGCCGGGCTCCATGACCTCGGTCAGGTACGGGGAGACCTCGCCGTCGGCGATGCGCTGCACGGTCAGCTCGAGGCGGGCGCCGTCCGGGGCGGAGGCGATCGAGTACGAGCGCTGCGCCGAGTAGCCGTCCTCGGCGGTCAGCTTGACGTCGACGTGCTGGCCGGCCAGGTGACCCGGCCAGCCGGGCACGTCGAGAACCAGCGTCTTGGCGGTCGCCGTCTCGTCCCTGGCCGCGCTGAGGGTGGCGACCAGCCAGTTCAGTCGCCCTGGTACCGCTGCTCGCGCCACGGGTCACCGTAGTCGTGGTAGCCGAGTTCCTCCCAGAAGCCGTGCTGGTCGTGCGTCATCAGGTCCAGGCCGGTGACCCACTTGGCGGACTTCCAGAAGTACAGGTGCGGCACCAGGAGACGGGCGGGGCCGCCGTGTTCGGGGTGGAGCGGGGCGCCTTCGTACTCGTAGGCGACCCATGCCTTGCCGTCGCGCAGGTCGGGCAGCGGCAGGTTCGTCGTGTAGCCGCCGTAGCTGCGGGCCATGACGTAGCCGGCGTTCGTCCGCACGCCGCCAAGCAGGGTGTCGAGGGACACCCCGCGCCAGTGCGTGCCGAGTTTGGACCACTTGGTCACGCAGTGGATGTCGGTCGTGATCTGCTCGGCGGGCAGGCTCGTGAACTGCTGCCAGTCCCAGCGGTGCTGCTGGCCAAGCTCCGTCTTGATCGTGAACTGCCAGGTCGCGGTCTTGACGGGCGGCGTCGGGCCGGCGGACAGCACCGGGAAGCCGGTTTCCAGGTACTGGCCGGGCGGCAGCTTGACGTCGCCCGGGCGCCTGCGGCCGGAGAAGCCGCGCGAGACGATGCTCACGGGTGGAGCTTCACACGCCAGTCCGACGGGACGCGCCCGGCCGGGCCCGGCACCCCCTGGTCGAGCGGATGGTGCTGCGGCGGCGCCAGTTCCGGGCCGCTCTCGTAGTAATCCTCGTCCGGGTAGGACCAGAACCAGTTCTCGCCCGGCTCGAAGCTGCGGATGATCGGATGGCCCGTCTGGCTCGCGTGCCTGGTGGCGTGCTGGGACGGCGAGTTGTCGCAGCAGCCGATGTGCCCGCACTGGGCGCAGCGGCGCAGGTGGAGCCACCAGCCGTCCGCGTCCTCGCACTCGGCGCAGCCGGTGCCGCTGGGCGCGGCGGTCGGGTCGACCCCTTTAAGCTCGGTCATGATCGCACCTCATCGTCGGTTGCCGTGCTCGCCGCCCGGAGCGGGAGCCTGACCTGGAAGCGGGTGTCGCCCGGAACAGACTCCACCCGCAGGTCGCCGTTGTGCTTGTTCACCACGATCCGCCGCGAGATGTCCAGCCCGAGGCCGGTGCCCTCCCCGGCCGGCTTGGTGGTGAAGAACGGCTCGAAGATGCGCTCCTGGATCTCGGCGGGGATCCCGGGGCCGGTGTCGCGGAACTCGACGAGCGCGTAGCCGCCGTCGCGGGCCGTGCGGATGGTGAGCGTACCCGTGCCTTTCATCGCCGACACCGCGTTGTCGATCAGGTTCGTCCAGACCTGGTTGAGCTCGGCAGCGTAGGCCGGGATCTTCGGCAGGCCGCGATCGTAGTCCTTCTGTATCGTGACGCCCGCGCCCATCTTGGCCGACAGCATCATCAGCGTGCTGTCCAGCAGGTCGTGCACGTCGACGACCTGGAACGGGGCACGGTCCAGCTGGGAGTACTGCTTGGCGGCCCCGAGCAGGGTGGACACGCGCGTGGTGGCGTCCTCGATCTCGCTCATCAGCAGTTCGGTCTCGACCGTGTAGTTCAGCCAGCGCAGCGCGGGCTCGAGCATGTCGTCGCCGACGGTGTCCTTCACCTGGTCGAGCCATTCGGTGTCCAGGCCGGCCTGGACGAACGTCGGGGCGAGCTGCCAGCCGTCGGAGATCCCGTTCGCGTCCAGCCAGTCGCTGAGCTCATCCTCGGCGTCGGACGCCGCCAGCGGGTCGAGCTTGGGCGCCTTGGAGACCTTTTCCACCGCCCGCGACTGCAGCTCGACGAGGGTTACCAGGGTGTCGCGCGGGTACTTGCCCGCGGCGAGCAGGCGCAGCTTGCCGCGCATCCCGGAGACGCGCTCGCGCAGGCTCGCCGTGGCCCGCACCGCGGCGGCGGCCGGGTTGTTGAGCTCATGGGTCAGCGCCGCCGTGAGCGAGCCGAGGGCCAGCAGCCGCTCCCGCTGGCCGACCGCCGCGCGGGTCGCCTGACCGCCGAAGAACAGCCCCTCGAGCAGGTGCACCGCCATCGGGAACCACTCGTGCATGATCTGCGCGAAGCAGTCCGCGCCGAGCACGAAGAACCGCGACGGCACGATCGCCCGCATCGTGTTCTGGTAGACCTGCGGCAGCCGGTCGCCCAGGTAGGCCTGGTAAGCGCCGCCGTACACGCCGCGCTGGCTGGTCCTGCTGATCTCGACGTCGTCCGCGCCGACCTTGCGGTACAGCGCCACAGTCCCCTCGATCAGCACGTACAGGCAGGTGGCCGGCTCGCCTTCCTGGTAGACCAGGCCCGGGCCGATGGTCTGCGCGCGGCCCTCGTGACATAGCCGCGCGAGCTGGTCGTCGGAGAGCTTCTCGAACAGGAACAGCGACCGCAGCTCTTCCGGGTCGCACTGGGGCTGCGCGCTGCGGTCGGCAGTCCCGGTCGCGCACGCGGTCGGTGATGAGGTCGCGGGGGGTGGGGTCGCGGGGGTGGTCACAGCATCTCCAGGTAGCGGTGTACGAGCATGACGGCCATGGCGCCCTCCCCTACCGCGGAGGCGACCCGCTTGGCGGACTCGGCGCGGACGTCGCCGACGGCGAACACGCCGGGGACGCTGGTCTCCAGGTGGTAGGGCGGACGGTCGAGCGGCCATTCGGCCAGGTCGTCGGCTGACAGGTCCGGGCCGGCCATCACGAACCCGCGCTTGTCGCGGACCACCACGCCGTCCAGCCAGCCGGTCAGCGGCTCCGCGCCGATGAAGACGAACAGCTTCTGGGTGTCGACTGTCTGGGTGCGCCCGGTGTTCAGGTCGCGCAGGACGAGGCTCTCCACGTGGCCGTCGCCGGTCACTTCGGCCACCTCGGTGCAGGTCCGGATCGATATCTGCGCGATGCCGGCGATCTGCTGGATGAGGTAGTAGGACATCGACTGTTCCAGGGACGGCGCGCGCACCAGCATCGTTACGCTTCTGGCGAACCGGGCCAGGTAGACCGCCGCCTGGCCGGCCGAGTTGGCGCCGCCCACGATGTACACGTCCTGGCCCC
>JASHXJ010000407.1 GCA_030043595.1 Trebonia sp. | reverse complement strand
CGCGGCTACTTCGTCGAGGGCCTCGGCGCCGCCCAGTTCGCGCTGCCCGGAGCCGTGGACCGGATGCGCGCCCAGCCCCACGGCGCCCAGCGGGGCCAGGGGGGTGAAAGGGGGGACGGGCAGTCCCCCCTTTACGGGGGGGTCCCCGGGGGGGTCGTCCCCCCGGGGGAAACACGAGAAGCACTCGTGCTCGCCGCGGCCGACCCGGCTCAGCCGTACGGGGCGGCCCTGCCCTGGCCAGCGCGCCCCGGGGAGACGGCTGCCGCGCACCGGCCGGGCCGCAAGGCGGGTGCCGTTGTCGTCCTGTTCGCCGGCGAGCTGGTGCTGTACGTCGAGCGCGGCGGCAAGACGCTGCTGTCCTGGAGCGATGACCCCGCGGTGCTTGAGCCGTGCGCGGCGGCGCTCGCCGCGGCCGTCAGGGACGGCGCCCTCGGCCGGATCACCGTCGAGCGCGCCGACGGCGGGGCCGTGCACGACTCTCCGCTCGGCCGCGCCCTGGAGTCAGCCGGCTTCCGCCCAACCCCGCGCGGCCTGCGGCTGCGCGGCTGACGCGCGCCAGGTCGTATCAGCGAGCTGCCGGTATCGCGCATAGGTCCCTGGCAAATCCCTGACCTCGGTCGTCCGCAATGAGGCCTTCCGGCTCTTATGCGCGCTATGCGTGCGGAAGAAGTTCGTAGTTATCAAGCAACAATCCCGAGATACGGCTGAAGGCCGGCAAGGGAGGAGTCATGAAGGCAGCGCGCCTTTACGAGTACAACAAGGACTTCGACGAGTCAGTGCGGCTGGTCGACGTTCCGGACCCGGAGATTACCGGCCCGTCCGATGTGATCGTGAAGATCGGCGGCGCAGGTGTCTGCCGGACCGACATTCACCTGGTCCAGGCGGTGTGGCAGGAGGCCCTGGGAGACCCCAGGCTTCCGTACACCCTGGGGCACGAGAACGCCGGCTGGATCGAGGCGGTGGGCCCGGCCGTGACCGGCCTTGCCAAGGGCGACCCGGTCATCCTGCACCCGCTCATCACATGCGGTCTGTGCCGGCCCTGCCGGACCGGCTACGACATGGCCTGTGAGGCGGGCAAGTTCCCCGGTCTCGACGGGACCGACGGCGGCTACGCGCAGTACCTGAAGACGTCGGAGCGCGCGGTGATCAAGCTAGCGCCCGGCACCGACCCGGTACCGCTGGCGCCGTTCGCTGACGCGGGGATCACCGCGTACCACGCGGTGAAGAAGGCCATGCCCTACACCTACCCGGGCACGACGGCGGTCGTCGTCGGGATCGGCGGGCTCGGCCACTTCGGCGTCCAGCTCATGAAGGTCATGACGCCGGCGACGGTGATCGCGCTCGACACGAGCCGGGAGCGCCTGCAGTTCGCCGAGTCCCTCGGCGCCGACAAGGTCGCGCTGGCCGGCGACGACGGCGGCGTCGCCGAGATCCTGAAGCTCACCGGCGGCCGGGGCGCGGACATCATTCTCGACTTCGTGGCCGAGAGCGGCACCCCCGCGTTCGCGCTCAAGTACCTGCGCCAGGCCAGGGGCGGCACCTACATCACGATCGGCTACGGCGGCGACATACGGCCGACGACGCTCGACCTGATCTCCAAGGAATTCAACATCATCGGCAGCATCGTGGGCAGCTACTCGGAGCTCTCGGAACTGATGGAACTGAACCGGCAGGGACGGGTGCACATCTCCGCGACCACCTTCCCGATGTCGGAGTACGCCAGGGCACTGCTCGAGCTCGACAAGGGCCACGTGCTCGGCCGCGGCGTCCTGGTCCCGGACTTCTGAGCACCGGCTCCACAGCACGATCGGAGGTCTGAAAATGGCCACCATTGAACGCATCGAACACGGTGTGGAGCACTGGCGAGAAGGACGCCCCGCTGACAAGCCGAACTGGCTCGGCCACTACTTCGCCGAGGCGGCGGGCGTCTTCATCATCGTGCTCTTCGGCGACGCCGCGATCTTCGCCGGCGTCCTGTTCGGCGCCGGTCCCGACCTGATCACCGTGGGCCTCGGCTGGGGTCTCGCGGTCGGCCTGGCCGTGTGGGCGAACGCCACGATCTCCGGGGCGCACTTCAACCCCGGCGTGACGCTCGTCATGGCGCTGCGGCGCAAGTTCCCGTGGAAGCACGTGGTGCCCTACATCGCGTTCCAGATCCTCGGCGGCCTTGTCGCGGCGGCGGCCCTGTGGGGCCTGTACTACAAGGTCATCGAGAACAAGCTGGCCGCCCTCGGCCTGGTGAAGGGCGCGCCGGGCAGCCAGCTCGTCTCGATGCTCTTCATACCCAACGTGCCGAACCCGGCCCTGGTCGGGATCGGCCCGGCGAGCACCGCCGCCAAGCTGAAGGTCAGCTACGGCTGGCCGCTGGTCAGCAACTGGCAGGGCGCGGCAGGCGAGTTCGCGGCCACGGCCCTGCTTATCATCTTCATCCTGGTGCTGCTCGAACTGCGCAGCATCAACGCGCCGATGGCCTGGTTCTTCCCGCTGGCGCTGGCTCTCGCGGTCACGATGATCGTCGTGGTCGAGGGCCCGGCCAGCATGGTCTCGCTGAACGCAGCCCGAGACCTCGGACCACGGCTGTTCCTGTGGTTCACCGGCTGGAAGAACATGGCGTTCCCCGGGCCGCGCTCTGACTGGTGGGTGACCACCATAGCGCCGACCGTGGGCGCCATCTTCGGAGGCTTCTTCTACGACTTCGTCATCCAGCCGTTCATGCCCAAGAAGGCTGCGGCCGTAGAAGAGCCTCCGGCTGGCAGGTGGCGGGAAGAGACGACGACAACGACCGAGTAGTGTCCGTTCTCGCCGCTAAGGCCCGCTATCCCGGATGGCCGGGGCCGCCTCCCCAGGAGACGGCGCCGGCCATCCGGCATGTCACTTCGGGTGGCGGTCAGTCCGGCGTGACCTCGCGCCACTCGCGGACGTACCAGCTGCTGACGACGCCATGGTGGACGAAGGGGTCGCCGGAGGCGAACTCCTCGGCGGCCTCGCGGCTGGTGAAGACGGCCATCGAGCCTGCGCCGTCGGTGAACGGGCCGAGTGAAAGCAGCACGCCGCGGGTCATGAACTCTGTGTACCTGGCCTTGTGCGGCGGGAAGTTCTCCGCCGCGAGCGTCAGGTCGCCGCTGTCGTAGCACAGCACGTACCGCAGGGCTTCGCTCACGCTGTCCTCTCCCCCGCGGCGGCAGCCAGCCGGCCGAGGATGAGCGCCCAGCCCCGGTCGAAGGAGCCGCCCAGGTATCCGCCGCCAGGCAGCGCGCAGTCCTTCGCCAGCTGCTCGTCGCTCAGCTTCTCCCAGCCGCTGTGCACGACGGACACCTTCGTCAGTGCCAGGCCCAGCTCGACGAACGTCAGCTCTACCTCGGTGAGCGCGGAGAAGATCGCCCAGGTCATCGCGAACCGCTCCGGCGGATCCCACGCGATCAGCTCGCCCCAGTCGACCTGCGTCCCGTCCGCCCAGGTCTCGTAGACCCGTCCGCCCACCCGCCGCTCGACGGTCACGTCGCGCACCCGGTCCTTGCCGGCCGAGAACGGGTTCACCGGCCACCAGGTGCCCATCGCCCCGACGAACGTCTCGAACGTCTGCTGCCGCGAGCTGCGGACCAGCACCGACTGCCGCACCGGCGGCCGTCGCAGCGCCGTGACTTCAGCCATCGCAGTTCCCTCCCTAGACGTATGCCTATGATCGCAGCCCACCGGGGGAGGTGGGGCGCGCGGTCAGCCCGCCGACGCGGACTGGTCGCTGCCGGCTGTTCCGGAGTCGGCTTCGGCCAGCCGCCTGGCCACGTCGAGGGACGAGGCCCACATGTCCTCGAGGAACTCCCGCAGCCCGGCCAGGCCCTCGGGGCGGGCACGGTACAGGCGGCGGGTGCCCGCCCTTCGTTCCGATAGCAGGCCAGCGTTGCGAAGTACGGTGAGATGCTGGCTTACGGCGGTCCGTGTCACGTCGAACGCCGCCGCTATCTCTCCGGCGGCCAGCTCGTCATGCGCCACCAGCCGCAGGATCGCCCGGCGGCGGGGCTCGGCGAGCGCGCGCAGCGCCTCGTCGGTCGCCGCCTCG
>JASHXJ010000406.1 GCA_030043595.1 Trebonia sp. | reverse complement strand
TCCCGTTCGCACTCGCCGGGCCGCACACCAGCCAATGGCTGCTCGCCGCCTGGATGGTCATCCGCGGGTTCGGCCTCGGCGCCGTCACCATGCCAGTGATGGTCGCCGGCTACATCGGCCTGGACTCACAGCAGATCCCGCACTCCAGCGTGCTCACCAGGACCGCGCAGCAGATCGGCGGCTCGTTCGGCACCGCCATCCTGGCGGTGATCCTGCAGAGCGCGATCGCCGCGCATCCGGCCACGCTGGCGGACGCGTTCCACGTGGCGTTCTGGTGGTCCGCGGGCTTCTCCGCCGTCGCCGTGCTGCTTTCCCTATGGCTCCCCGGCGCCCAGCCGGTGCCCCAGGCCAGTCACGGTAACGCCCCCGGCCAGCGACCCGATCCCGTCCAGGATGGTGATGGAGTTGGGGTCATCAAAACCGTACTCCGGACCTGAGATGATCCGCTCCAGGCTGCCGTTCGCCGCGCTGATCACGTCAACGGAATTGGCGCTGATGTTGGTGATAAAGAGATACGCGCCGAAGACGGCGATCCCGCTCGGCTCCCCGAAATCGTAATCTCCGCCTGACAGCACCCGTATCAGGGCGCCATTGCTGGCATTGATCTGCGTGCCGCCGAGGCCGCCCGGGCCGTGCTCGACAGGGCGCTCGGGTGCTCGGACTGGGGCAGGCACCGGACGCTGGCAACGACGCGCCGGCCGCCGTCATCACACTCCTGGGCGTGACGCCGTTCGTCGGCGTCCCCGGGCCGATGGCCGGGTGCCGCGTCAGCCGCCGGACAAGCGGACGGCCTACCATAACCGCCGTCGTCCCCCATTCAGCATTGGCGGGATGATTGCGTTACCGGACAGGCAATGCCACTTGAAGACGAAATCGAACAGCACAGACCAGACAATAGCCATTTTGTGAAACTTAATTTTTCCTTAAGACTTCTTCGGGTCCGTCGGCCGCAGTGTTAACGTCTATGTGCCGGTTTGCTGGCTCCCGTGAACTTTGACCCCTCCCGCTAGTGCGCGACGGCCAGACCGGAGTTCCTTTAACGAAACAGGAGGGGGATTTATGCGACTACGGCGGAAGTCCGCGTTCATTGCGATCACCGGTGCGCTGGCCGCCGGGGCCGGCGGGCTCGCGAGTGCAAGTGTGCCAGTGGCCGCGCAGGCCACAGCCACAGCGGCGAAGGAAGCGACAGTCTTCATCCACCCGGGTGTGCTGCACGTGGGTGAGGCCATGAGCGGGCCGCCTACGACGGCAGCCTGCGAAGCGGCCTTTCAGGTCGCCTGTTATGAGCCGGCCCAGGTCCAGCAGGCTTATAACCTGGCGCCGCTGTACAGCGACGGGATAAACGGTGCGGGAACGACGATCGTGATCGTCGATTCGTTCGGGTCGCCCACGATCCAGAGCGACCTGAACACGTTCGACCAGACATTCGGTTTTCCCGCTCCGCCGTCATTCAAGATCATCCAGCCGGCCGGCGCTGTCCCGCCATTCGACCCGACGAATTCGGGCATGGTTAGCTGGGCCGCGGAAACCACGCTGGACGTTGAGTATGCCCACACGATCGCCCCGGACGCCAACATCCTCCTGGTCGAGACACCGGTCTCGGAGACTGAGGGCGTCACCGGGTTCCCGCAGATCGTGCAGGCCGAGGAGTACGTGATCAACCACCACCTCGGCGACGTGATCAGCCAGAGCTTCAGCGCGACGGAACAGACGTTCCCGTCCCCGTTGTCGGTGGAACTATTGCGGGGCGCCTACCTTGACGCTTTCCTGAACCACGTGACCGTTCTGGCGTCCTCCGGCGACTCCGGCGCGGCCAACGTCGGTCTCGACCAGCAAACCTATTACACCTACCCGACGACGAACTGGCCGACCAGCGACCCGCTGGTGACCGGCGTCGGCGCCACCCAGCTGCACCTGGACGCGAACGGCAACCACACCTCGCCGGACACCGCGTGGAACGACACGTACAGCGTGGCGACCAACCAGTTCATCTACGGTGACAACGGGCCCAACCCGCTCGCGAGCGGTGGCGGCAAGTCCGTTATCTTCAGCAGGCCGTCCTACCAGGACCCCTTCAAGAACGTCGTGGGGAACAGCCGCGGCACCCCCGACATCTCGATGAGCGGGGCCTGCAACGGCGCCGTCGACGTGTACCAGAGCTTCCCCGGGGAACCGGCCGGCTGGTACCCGACGTGCGGCACGAGCGAGGCCACCCCGCTCTTCGCCGGGATCGTCGCCCTCGCGGACCAGGTCGCGCATCATCCGCTCGGGCTGATCAACCCCGCGCTGTACTACATGTCGGAGAAGGACATGCCCGGCATCGTGCCCGTCACGTCCGGGAACAACACCGTGACGTTCACGCAGAACGACCAGGAGTACACCGTCCAGGGCTTCAGCGCCCAGACGGGATACAGCATGGTCACCGGCGTCGGCACGGTCAACGGCGCGGATTTCGTGCCGGAACTGGCGAGCCTCGCCCGCTGGTGGTGAGGTAGCTCCCCTCCGCCCGGCTGGGCGTCCGGCCGGACAGCCGTCAGCCGGGCGGAGGATGCCGCTCTCCGCATCGTCGAGAGCAACAGAGCGGTCGTGCGGCGCGACGCGTGCCATGGAGTCCGCCGGTGCGCTTTCCGCGACGCCATGTTCCAGTCGTGCGGGGACGCGATGCGGTCGAGGTCGTCCTCAACCCGGGCCGTCCTAAGCACGACCCGGCCGCGGGTGCGGCGGCCGGCGGGCCCGCCCCGGAGGGCGGCACTGCGAGCAGCGCCTCGGCAAAGGTCCCCTCCGGCCGCCTGGCCCCGCGACGTCCAGCACGCCCACCAGAGGCATCAAGCGCCGCAGGACTTGCCCGGGATTGTAGATGGTCCGGCACTCCGTCACCTAGTGATGCGCCTGCCAGGCCGCTAGGATGCCCGGGGTCGGCCTCGGCCGGGCCGGAGGTCGTCCAGGCCGCGCCGGCCGACCCGGCGCAGCGAGGAGGTAGTCCCCATTCCGGCCATCAACGGGCGCCCGGTGATCAGCCGAGCCGACATGGCGGCGCGCGGCGTCCCGCGGACCACGGTGGACGGCTGGTACCGCAA
>JASHXJ010000053.1 GCA_030043595.1 Trebonia sp. | reverse complement strand
GCAACGTGCTGCGCCTGGGGATCTACGAGCTGGTGTGGGCGGACGACGTGCCCGACGGCGTGGCGATCAGCGAGGCGGTCCTGCTCGCCCAGAGCCTGTCCACGGACGCCTCCCCGGCGTTCGTCAACGGCCTGCTCGGCAGGGTGGCTGACCAGAAGCCGACGCTGACACCCGACGCGTAGCCGCGCCCGGTGGCGGCCGTTAAGCGGCAGATTGTTAAGCGGCAGATTGTTAAGCGGCGGAGAAGCGCAGTCGCAGGCCCAGGCGGCGGACCACCGCGAGGAACCACACGACGCAGACGGCCGCGCCCACCAGCGTGAGCCCGATGGTGTAGGCCGACGACACCAGCATGAAGAGCTTGAACGGCTCTGTGACCATCATCACGGCCATGCCGAGCGTCAGCAGCAGGAACAGCCCGGCCCAGAACCAGGTGGCGCCCTGGAAGAAGCGGTGCAGCCCGGGGTGATGCGTCTCCGGCTGCTTGAGCGCCACGACCTCCGCGGCGAGCTGCGCCACCAGCGGCTTGCGGGTCGGCGCCGTCCGCGCGAACACCACGCACATCGCCAGGTTGGCGAGCGGGAACTGCGCCTGGAACATCCACATGTAGCCGGTGCTGATCGCGACCGCCGTCTGGATGGTCAGCACGAGCGCGGAGATCATCAGCAGCGCGGAGACCGAACCGGTCACCAGCTTGCGGATGGCGATCAGCAGCCAGACCACCGCGGTGCCCGCCAGCAGGCCGGCGTCGGGGCTGACCACGTCGGTGACCACGACGTAGGCGCCGAAAGGAAGGCCGACAGATTCCGCCACGTTCCACGCCGCCGTCCACAGCAGTCGCCTCGGGTGCGGCAGCTCTAGGTGTCCTGGGGGGGCAGGCATGCGGATGAGCATACGTGCCGGCGAGAGGTCTCGGGGCGTCATTCGCAGATGGCGGCGTGTTGGATCCGGCCGTCCATTCGCACTGGTTTGTGAGGTCTCCACGGTCGTTACAACGAGAAGCGCGCTTCCCGGGTTCGTCCTCTCTTGTTAACAACTGGTAACTATTCAGATGCGGAAAGTAGCAGACGCGTCGCTCCCCGCGGGGTGTCAGCTCGCCGCACTACAGTGAGACTGCACCGTCAACCTTGGGAGAGGTGTGGAATGACCGCAGAGGTTCCCGCAAGGGCCGTGCCCGGCATGCGCGGACCCACAGCGCACCCAAGGGAGGGCGAGCGCAAGCGCGACGGAACGCGGTCGTCGCTGGTCTGGGACGTGCTCAGGGACGTGGTGGCCGCGCGGGCGGCGCAGGCCGGACGGGCGGCGCTGGACATCGTCGACGTCGGCGGGGGCACCGGCGGGTTCGCGGTGCCGTTCGCGGCGCTCGGGCATCACGTCACCGTGGTGGATCCCAGCCCGGACGCGCTGGCGGCCGCGCAGCGTCGGGCCGCCGAGATGCGAGTCACGCTGGCCGGGGTCCAGGGTGAGGCCGACGGGCTTGCCGGCCTGGTCGGCGCGGCCGCCGCCGACCTGGTGATCTGCCACAGCGTGCTCGAGTACGTGGACTCGCCCGCCGCCGCGATGGACGCCATCGCCCGGGTGCTGCGGCCGGGCGCCACGGTGAGCGTGCTCGCCGCCAATACCGTGTCCGCGGTGCTGCGCCGCGCGCTCGCCGGGCGGTACGCGGAGGCGCGGCGCCTGCTCGACGAGGAGGGAGCCGGCGCGGGCCTGCCCCGGCGGTTCACCCTGGCCGGGCTGGTGGCGCTGATCGAGGGCGCCGGCCTGCGGCCGGGTGACGCGCACGGCATCAGTGTCTTCGCCGGGCTGCTGCCGGGGACGGCCGCCGCCGACCCGGGCACGGCGGACGAGCTGCGCGCCCTGGAGGAGGCCGCCGCGGCATACCCGCCGCTGCGCGACATCGCGTCCCGGCTGCACATCCTCGGCCACCGCTGACCGCCGGGACCGGTCGCCGTGGGCAGCGGGCTCCCTGATGACAGCGGATGTCACATCCTGCACGCCGACATGGACGCTTTCTACGCGAGCGTCGAGGTCAGGGACCGGCCGGACCTGGCGGGCAGGCCGGTGGTGGTCGGCGGCCTCGGCCCCCGCAGCGTGGTGCTCTCGGCCACGTACGAGGCGCGGGCGTTCGGCGTCCGCTCCGCGATGCCGGTCGGCCGGGCCCGGCGCCTGTGCCCCCAGGCGGTCTTCGTCCCGCCGCGGCACCGGCTGTACGCCGAGGTGTCCAGGGAGGTCATGGCTGTCTTCCGCGCGGTCACCCCGGAGGTGGAACCGCTGTCGCTGGACGAGGCTTTCCTCGACGTGTCCGGCGCGCTGCGCAGGCTCGGCACGCCGGCGCGGATAGCGCGGCTCATCCGGGCGCAGGTCCTGGAGCAGCAGGGGATCACCTGCTCGGTCGGCGTGGCGCCGTCCAAGTTCGTCGCCAAGGTCGCGTCCGCCCGGTGCAAGCCGGACGGCCTGCTCGTGGTCCCGGTCGCCGACGTCCTCCCTTTCCTGCACCCGCTCCCGGCCAGTGCGCTGTGGGGCGTGGGCGAGCATTCCGAGGAGGTCCTGGCCCGGCTGGGCCTGCGGACTGTCGGTGATATCGCTCACGTTCCGCTCGCCACGTTGCAGCGGGAGCTCGGCGCCGCGGGCGAGCACTTGTGGTCGCTCGCGTGGGGCCGCGACGAGCGCCGGGTCGTCCCGCACCGGGAAGAGAAGAGCGTGGGCGCCGAAGAGACCTTCGCCAGCGACGTCGACGACCCGGAGGTCATCCGCAGGGAACTGCTGCGGCTGTCCGGCCGGACGGCGCAGGCGCTGCGCGCCGCCGGCTGCGTCGCGCGGACGGTCTCCGTGAAGCTGCGGCTGGCCAGCTTCAAGACCATCACGAGGTCCAGGACGCTGGCCGAGCCCACGGACGTGGCACGGGAGATCTACGCGACCGCGTGCGCGCTCTACGAGGGTTCCGGGCTTGACGCCAGGGCGCGGCTGCGGCTGGTCGGGGTGCGGGCGGCGGGCCTGCGGCCGGCCGCGGGTGCCGCCAGGCAGCTGGCCTTCGGTGACCGGCCGGCGGGCTGGCGGGAGGCTGAGCGCGCGGTGGACCAGATCGCCCGCAGATTCGGCAGCGACGCCGTACAGCCAGCGGCCCTGGTTGCCGCCGAGCGCCAGCCGCCCCAGACATCCCAGACGTCCCAGCCGCCCGCGTCCGGCCCGCGTCCTTAGGACCGGACGGGGGGCTTCCAGGCACGCGGGCAGGCTCGTATCCTGGAAAATGAACCAGGTATGTAAGTGAGGTGAAAGTCACCCCACCCCCCGGTTCCCATGGGAGGCGTCGTGCCGCTCTCTGATCATGAGCAGCGTCAGCTCGAGCAGATCGAGCAGGCGTTGTACAGGGAGGATCGCAGGCTGGGCCGTATGGTACGTTCCAGCGATCCCCGTGTGCACTACAGACGCCGGCTGGTTCAGGCAGCTTCCGGTTTCGCTGTGGGCGCGGGCATGGTTGCGGCGGGCGTGGTTCTGCCACTCGTCTGGCTTGCCGTTGGCGGGTTTGTCGTCATGCTGCTGTGCGCTGTCTGGGCACTGAACAGCTGGCGGCGGGTAGCCGGCGCGGCGCTCGGCGTGGCCGGGCGCGGGTCGGCGAGCAAGCCCCGCCGGCGCCGCAGGAACCGTGGCAAACCTGGTCGCGGCGCGATGATGGAGCGCCTCGACGAGCGCTGGCGTCGACGGCAGGAAGGGGACCTCTAGAGGACCTCCGGGCCTGGCCGGGATGAGCCGGCCCCTGCCGGCCGGGTGCGCCCGTCATCGCTGACGGTGCGCGCCCGTTGCTACTGGCGGCGGGTGCCCGCTGCGACCGGCGGCTCGCTGCTGCGGCTCGCGTCGGTTCCGTCGCGTCCGTCGTGCCCGTCCGCTGAGCCCGTCCCCGCCGGGCGTGACCGGCCCAGCCTGACCCTGCCCAGCCGGGTGCCGCCCACCCCGGCCCTGCCGGGCAGCCCGAGGTTCAGCCTGCCGAACACGTCTGCCGCCTGAGTGATCCGGATCACCGACGGCGTGATCACCGAGGATGGCAGCAGCCGCGCGAGCCACCGCGTTCTGCGCGGCACGGCCGCGGCGATGGCGCGCCGGACCGTCGCGCTGTCCTGCCGCAGCCCCGTCCCGCTGTCCGGCCTTGCCGCGTACCGGGCACGCTCCTCCGCCATGGCGATGCGGCGCAGCCCGGCCAGGGCCGGGCCGGTCAGCTCTAGGCCGGGGCCGACCCGCGCGGCGAGCGCACGCGGCGACTCGCTCGGCA
>JASHXJ010000405.1 GCA_030043595.1 Trebonia sp. | reverse complement strand
GCCATGCTCGCCGTGGTTACGCGCACCCACATCGTCCGCGAACTGGCAAGTTGGGGAATGGAAACCGACGAGGCAGCCCAAGTCGTAGACGCGGCTCTTCAGCGCACTGCGGATGCCATGAGCAAGGCAGCGCAGGCAACTCCTGAGGTCTCCCGATCGGTCGTCGGGGCTTGCGAGGCCCAGGTGGAACGGCTGCTTCGCCGGCGCTGAAAGCCTTGGAATTGGTGCGGCCAGCGACCTGTACGACCGAAGACGGGGGAAGCCCTACCCTGGTGAGCATGACGGAGCCGCTTGACGGGGCCGGGGGACGGCAGGATTCCCTCGGCCTGGACGCGCTCGCGGTCAGCGATCGGTTCCGGCTGTTCAACTTCACGAGGCGCGACGACCACGTGGCATACCTGTGGGTGCTGCGGGCGCTGGACAGGCTGCGCTCGGTGCACCAGATCCAGGCGCACACCGAGGAGGTGGCCGCGGCTCTGGCTGAGCTGGCGCAATCGTATGACGACGTGCCACCGATCGAAGACGTCAGGCTCCGCGAGCGGCTCGACGCGCTCGCCGAGGACCAGATGCTGCACCGCCTGGAAGACGCCTCACGCGCGGGCAGCCTGGCCAGGTACCGCAACAGGCAGTCCGTCTACCAATTCAGCGAACTCGGCTACCGCGCGTTCACCGCCGTCGAGGACGTGCTGTCAGCGAGAATCCGTGATGCGAACCTGTCCCGCCTGGTGTTCTCCGACATCCTCGACGACCTGCGCGCGCTCTCTCGCGCCACGGCCGCGGGCGACGCCACACAGGTTTACCGCCGCCTGTCCCGCCTGGACACGGTCCTGGACGACATGTCCCGGCGCGCCGCGCAGTTCCATCTCACGCTCGGGGAGATCATCCGGTCCACCGACACATCGCCGGACACGTTCTTGAGGTACAAGAACGCGCTGCTTGCCCACATGACGGACTTCATGGCCGAGCTGGACCGCTACCTACCGCGGCTCGCGGCGGCCGTCGCCGACGTCGGCGACGCCCGCATGCTGGAGCTCGCCGCGGAGACGGACGACCGGCCGTTCCTAAGCCAGGCCGACATCACCGGCGACTGGCGGCGGCGGTGGGGTGCGCTGCGAGCCTGGTTCGCCGAGTCTGATTCGGGGTCCCGCGCCGAGGGCCTGCGCACCGCGACCCGCGGCGCGGTCTCCGGCGTGATTGCCCTCCTCCGCCAGGTCACCGAGGCTCAGCGCGGCGGCGTGAACCGTTCGTCCCAGCTCCGCCATCTCGCCGAGTGGGTCTGCGATACCCCCGACGAGCACGCCGCGCACGCGCTCATGTCCGCCGCCTTTAACCTCCGGTCCGCCCGCCACCTCGGCGGCGCGCATGATGACTCCGAACAGATCAGCAGCCGCGCGACCTGGCAGGACGCCCCTGGCGTGGACATCTCGGTCGTGCTGTTCCGACGCGGGAAGGCCCCGACTCCCGGCGTGCCGCAGCCGACCAGGTCCAACCCCGCGATCAGAGCGGAGCTGCGAAGGCGCCAGGCCGCGGAGCGTGCCGCTGAGCGCGCGGCCGCCGGTACTCTCCTCCAGGCCGGCGCGCACGGCCGGGTCCTCGATGACAACGAGACGAAGGTGCTGCTCCGGCTGCTTACGCTCGCCACCGAGGCGCGCACGGTGGCCGCGGGCCGCGTCAAGTCCGCGACCGGCGGCAACGACGTACTCACGATGCGCCTGGTGCCGAGCGAGCGCGGCAGCCAGGTCCGGACCGAGCATGGCACCCTTTACCTGCCTGGCTTCGAGCTCGAGTTCACCCGGACCAGGAAGTGACAGCAGCAGCACAATGCCTCCGACCCTCAGAGCCGCCAGCGGCGTGCAGAGCAGCGACCTCAGCTCCTACCAGCACGCGGTCCGCCTCGTCCTGACCAGTGACGTCATCACCTCAACCCGGCCACGGCCAGGCACCCTGGAGCAGGTGCTGCGCTGGGCGGACCAGATGACGAGCGACTTCCGCGACATCCTCGGGTACACGCTGGTCGCGACTACGCGCCAGGTGCGGCTAATCCGAAAGCTGGATGCCCTCGACGACACCCTGGCCGCCGTATTCGCCGCTAAATCCGGCAGACCGTTCGACCGCCGTCGCCTCGCCTACCTCTGCCTTGTGCTGGCGAGCTTCCAGCGGTCCCGCGTAGAGATCAGCCTCGCCGATCTGGTCCGCACTTTCACCCCGCACGCGAACGCCATCGACGGCCTCGGCTTCGACCCGGCGGTCACCCAGCATCGGGCGGCAGTCGTTGACGTGCTCGACTGGCTGGTGGACCGCGGCGTGCTGCGTTTGTCGGACGGGTCGGTTGAATCCTGGGCGAATGACACCGATCGCGGCGACGCCCTCTACGACATCGACCACGACATCTCCGCGGCACTGTTCCGTCCCGCCCGTCCCATGCAGCACCTGACCAGCGCCGCCGGCCTCCTCGACGCGACGTTCACCAGCACGAAGCGTCAGGCGCGGCGAGAGGCAGCGGCACAGCGATCCGCCCGCGCCCTGATTGAGTACCCGGTCGTCTACTACGCCCAGGTCGAGCCTGAGATCGCTGAGGCGCTGTCGCAGAGCGGGGTTGCCGAGAACCTTGCCCGCCTCACCGGCCTTGCCGTCGAGCGCCGCGCCGAGGGGATCATGCTCGCCGACGCCGGAGGCCGCTTCACCGATCGCCCCTTCCCTGGCCGCGGCGGCGCCGTCAACCGCGCCGCTGGCCTGCTGCTCGCCAAGATCGCCGACGTCATCGAGGATCCCAACGAGTCGCCGCCGGTCCTGGAGGCGCCGGCCGAGTCCGACGACCAGAAAGACCTGCTCGCCCGGATAGATTCGGGCTTGCCAGTGGCCGGAGTGGTCACAGAGCTGGCCTGGTCCGCCCCTGCCGAGCCCGATCATCCCGAACGGACATCGGCGTCTCCCCAGCGTCCGCCTCTCTCCGTCCCTTTCATCGCGGAAACCCGGCTTCGCCTGATGATCGACGAGCTGTACCACGAGCTCGGTGCCGCGTCGTTCACGATCACCTGGCAGCAGGACCCGCGCGGCCTGCTGGCGGCGGCGGTGTCATTCCTCTGCGACCTGCGGCTGCTGCGGCGGGTACCTGGCGGGGTGCTGGTGCTGCCCGCGGCGGCGAGGTACCGGAACATCAAGCTGGCGCTACCGGCGACACGCGCTGAAGGCCAGCTGGCTCTGGACTTTGGGGGATCTGACTCCGATGAGTGATCGCATCAAGCCCACCCGCGCGGGTGTGATCAACGTGTGGGACTACGTGGACGAAGAGTGGGCGTTCGCCGACGGTCGCCTCGCCCTGCGCGGCCACAACGGCTCCGGCAAGACCAAAGCGCTGGAGGTCCTGTTCCCGTTCGTCCTTGACGGCGTCGCCGACTCGCGTCGGCTCGATCCGTTTAGCGGCGAGAACCGCACGATGAAATCCAACCTCCTGTTCAGGGGCCAGGATTCCGAGTACGGCTACGTCTGGATGGAGTTCACGCGTGCCGCTCCCGTGCCCGAGACCGTGACGTTGATCATCGGGATGCGAGCGCACCGGAACGCCGACGGCGTGCGGACGTCGTTCTACGTGACCGGCAAGCGCCTCGGAGTGGACTTCGGGCTACTGTCGGCCGACTCCCGGCCGCTGACCGAGAAACAGCTGCGGTCGGTGCTCGAGCCCGACGCGTACCGGCGCACCGCGACCGAGTACCGCGACCTCGTGGACCAGCGGCTGTTCGGCCTCGGCCGGGAACGGTACGCGCAGCTGCTGGACCTGCTCCTCGCGCTGCGTCGTCCGCTGCTCGCGAAGGACCTGGACCCCGCCAAGGTGTCGGACACGCTCACGTCCGGGCTGTCTCCGGTGGAGGACGACCTCGTGCAGCAGGCGGCCCGCGACTTTGAGAACCTCGCTGCCGTGCAGAAGCTGTTCGATGACCTGACGGCCGCGAACGCAGCGGTCGCGGACTTCCGCGCGCACTACGAGACCTACCTGCGTGCCCACCTGAAGTTCGCACT
>JASHXJ010000404.1 GCA_030043595.1 Trebonia sp. | reverse complement strand
TCCGGTCTTCAGCTACGGCAGTTGCCCGGCCGGGCCGGGGCGGTTGGACGAGCGGGAGCCGGGGGCGCTGGCCACCGCCCGGTTCGGGGCGCACCTGGCCAGCAGCGGGGACATCGTCTTCGCCGATGAGGACGGCGTCCTGTTCGTGCCGGCCGGGCAGGCCGGCCCGGTGCTGGCCGCCGCGCGGCAGATCAGTGAAGTCGAGCGGGACCAGGCCCGCAGGATCCGGGAAGGCCAGACGCTGCGCCAGCAGACCGCCTTCGATGATTACCTGGCCCAGCGCGCCGCTGATCCGTCCTACACCTTCCGGCAGCACCTGCGCCGCACCGGCGGAGCCATCGAAGAATAGAAGCCTCCGGCTGGCGGGCCTCCTGGCAAGCCGCAAGAACAACCCCGCCGACGGTGGGACCGTAGCCCGGCTGCCGTCCTCGCGAAGAAGACGACATCGCCGATTCTCTGCGCAGCTGAGAGCCGTGCCAGTGGCCAGGGCGGGCAGGCGCAGATCGTCCTGCTCGGGGTATCCCAAGTCAGCCGGATCCGGCACACACCCGGCACCCGGGTCGACGGCCGCCAGACCACAGGGCGTTACGATTACTCTTGCGTGTTCTCGGGAGGGTGCCGGTGATGCCGATGCCGGGAGACCATATCGCAGCTGACGCGGCGGGCCACGGTCCCGGCGCCTCGCACGCCGACCGCGAGCAAGTGATCACGGTGCTCAAGACCGCGTTCGTGCAGGGCCGGCTGACGAAGGAGGAGTTCGACACACGGGTCGGCCTGGCCTGCACGTCGCAGGCCTACGCAGAGCTGACCGAGGTCACCGCCGATCTTCCGGCCGGTCTGGAGAGAGCCCGGACGCCGCAGCGGCTCGTCCGCACGCGGCAGTGGCAGTCGATGAACGCGGCCATCTCGGCGGGCGCGTTCGCGATGATCGCGGCCCTCGCAGGGATGATGGCCGCGCTCGTCAGCCATAGCGCGGTAGCGGTGATCGGCGTGGCCGTGATCATCGCGATCATAGGGATCCTGGCATTCGGGACCTTGATGTTCGCGTCGTGGCGCGGGAGAGACGCTAACCAGGGGGGAAGAGACAAGATCGCTGCGTAATCCGACAGCCAGGCTCGATTATCGGCCCGAGCTAGCTTTGCCTGCGGTCCACCGAAGCGCTCAGATCGGCCTGTCATGTGTCCTGTCTTCTGCCAGGACCCGGGCTGCCAGGGCGAGCCGCTCGGACTCGGTGAATGTCGGCTGGATGGGGACCAGGGCCGTGGAGGGGGTCGTGGCGGTCATCGGGCACCTTCCGGGACGGCTGAGGCCCGGGAGGCGAGGGCCCCCATGCGGCCCCAGCATTGGAACGAGAAACGCAGCGTAAGCCGAGCTCGCTCACATCACCAGATAACGGTGCGTGCACGATGCGCACGTCACCCCGGAGCCGGGAAGCACGCCAGACCGCCGAATGCGAGCGGGTGGCCGACGGAGAACCGCTGGCCATGGCTGTGGGCAGATCATCCATTCTGGAGCCCGACTCTTGCCACGTGATTGGCGCTTCCCGTGAGCATCTCGCGCCACCGATCGTGAGCTCGGTCGGGGCGCGGGGATCGCCGGCTGGCTGACGACAGTGTGAACCGGGTCCGCGCTTGGCGCGTCCAGATAGCGGGATACAACGGCTTTGTCAGGCAAAAGGGCGTCCGGCGTGAAAAAGAGTCGTCTTCTTGGAAGCGGCTGTCTGCGGGTGCCGGGGTTGCTGGGGGCAGTTCCGCTGCTGCTGCTTTCGGTCGCGGGCGCGCCAGCAGTGGCCGCGGGCGGCGCGGTGAGTGCCGCAGCGCCGCGGGCTATCCCGGTGGCCGGGGTGGCCGCCTTCGGCATCGGCGCCGGCCACCTGCAGGGGCCAGACGGTGTCGCGGTCGGCGCCAGCGGCGCTGTTTTCGTGGCCGACAACTCCGGTGACCGGGTCTTGGAGTACATCCCCGGGTCGCCCGGTTATCCCAGGACGGGGGTGACGGTCGCCGGCGGGCGGGGGACGGGCTCCGGGCTGGGCCAGCTCAACGGGCCGACCGGGGTAGCCCTGGACAGTAAGGGGGACCTGTTCGTCAGCGACAGCGGCAACAACCGGGTGCTGGAGTATGTCTACAGCGCCGCCAGGCACCGGTACGCGCCCGCCGGGCGGGTCGTCGCCGGGACCGGGGTCGCCGGCCCGGGACCCAGCCAGCTCAGCAGCCCGACCGGGCTGGCGATCATGGCCACCGGGAACCTCGTCGTGGCCGACAGCGGCAATAACAGGGTGCAGGAATTCAGCTATGACAGGGCCGCCGGCCGGTTCGCCGCCCGGGCGACCACGATCGCGGGCACGGGCGGCGATGGATCCGGGGCCAGCCAGCTGTCCTATCCGGCCGGAATCGCGCTCGACGCCCGGGGCGACCTGTTCGTAGCCGACGCGGGCAACTTCCGGGTGATGGAGTACGCGGTCACCGCTGCGACCCAGGCCTACCCGGCCGACGGAACGGTCGTCATCAGCGGGCAGTTCTGCCGCTGGCTGGCTCTGGACTCCCGTGGGGACCTGTTCGTGTCCTGGAGCTACGTAGCCGGCGGCATGGTGGAAATCCGATACAACCCGGTCACCAGGTCGTTCGCCAGCCGGGGAACCCCGGTGGGTACCGCACAGGAGAACGGCATCAACGCCGGCGGGCTGGCTTTCGATACCAGCGGTCACCTGTTCGTTGCTTATACCGCGGTGACGTCGAACCCGGACTGGACGGTCTGGGACCTGGTCCTGGAGTTCAGCTACGATCCGCGCGCCGGAACCTACTCTCCGGTGGGCACCGTCATGACGCAGATCGGCCGGCAGGACGAGGGAGTAAGCGCAGTTGCCGTCGACAGCCACCGTAACCTGTTCGTGTCCGACGTGGACGGGTCGGTCTACGAGTTCCGGCCGGCTGCGGCTGGCTATGCTCCGCTGGGCACGGTAATCGCGCCTCCGCTGGCTGAGCCGGCGGTGTACGGCAGCGCACTGGCCCTGGACTCCCGCAACGACCTGTTCGTGGCCAGCCAGGACGGCCCGGGGGTGCTGGAGTACCGGCCGGACGCCGCGGGCCGGTATCCCGCTTCCGGGTCGCCGGTGCCGGGGGCTAGCGAGCTCACCGGGCTGCAGGTCACGGCTATCGCCGTTGACTCGCGGAATGATCTGCTCATCGGCTCCGGCGAGCAGGTCCTGGAGTTCCGGTACAGCGCCGCCACCGGCAGCTACGCCCCGTCCGGCACCGTCATCGCCACCGTGGCCGGCAGCAGCCCGCCGACCCCGGCAGGGCTGGCCGTCGACGCGCACGGCGACCTGTTCGTCACCAGCCCGGCTGCCGGCGTGGTTCAGGAATACCTCTTCAACGCCAAGACAGGGACCTATGCCCCGGCAGGGATCACCGTGGCCAGCGTCCCGGGGAACTCCCAAGGCACTTACCCCACGGGCATCGCGGTCAACGGCCGCGGCGACCTGTTCGTCTTCACGTCTCACGGCAACTCGGTACTGGAATTTACCGGCAACCCCGCGACCGGCATATACGCCGCGGAAAGCACCGTCATCTTCGGCGGCGGAGGAACGGGATGGCCCGGAACCGGAGGAGTCGGGCTCGATCGCGAGGGCGACCTGTTCTTCGGCAACAACGTCGACAGCGCCGTGGTCTACGAGGTAGCGGCCAGCGCTCTGCGGTGACCAGATCCCTGCAGAACCCATCATCGTTCGCCCGCGAGCATGGT
>JASHXJ010000403.1 GCA_030043595.1 Trebonia sp. | reverse complement strand
GACGCGTTCCCGGCCAACCAGCGCGGCACCGCGCTGAGCGTGAACTCGATCGCGGCGATCGCGGGGTCGTTCATCGGGCTGATCCTCGGCGGCGCGCTCGCCCCGGTGAACTGGCACCTGATCTTCCTGGTCTCGGCGCCCATCGGCGCGTTCGGCACCATCTGGGCGTACTTCATGCTGCACGACATCGGCGCGCGCAAGCACGCGCAGATGGACTGGTGGGGCAACCTGCTGTTCGGCTGCGGCCTGGTCGCCATCCTGGTCGGCATCACCTACGGCCTGCTGCCCTACGGCGGGCACCCGATGGGCTGGACCAATCCCTGGGTGCTGACCGCGCTGTTCGGCGGCCTGGCGCTGCTGGTCGCCTTCGTGTACGTCGAGACCAAGGTCGCCGAGCCGCTGTTCCGGATCTCGCTGTTCAGGATCCGGCCGTTCGCCGCCGGGAACATCGCGAGCCTGATGCTGGCGATGGGCCGCGGCGGCATGCAGTTCATGCTGATCATCTGGCTGCAGGGGATCTGGCTGCCGCTGCACGGCTACAGCTACAGCGAAACCCCGCTGTGGGCCGGCATCTACCTGGTGCCGCTCACGGTTGGCTTCCTGATGGCCGCGCCGCTGTCCGGCATCCTGTCGGACAGGTTCGGCGCCAAGCCGTTCACCGTCGGCGGTGCGCTGCTGACCGGGGCGACCTTCCTGCTGCTGATCTTCGTCCCGGTGAACTTCGCCTACTGGGAATTCGCGGTCGTCATCGCCCTCAACGGCTTCGGCTCGGGCCTGTTCTTCTCGCCGAACTGGGCGGAGATGATGAACTCGGCGCCGCCCAACCAGCGCGGGTCGGCGGGCGGCATGATCGCCACGTTCCAGAACTCCGCGTTCGTGCTGTCGATCGGCATCTTCTTCACGCTGATGGTGGCCGGCCTGTCCAGCAAGCTGCCTTCGGCCATGCTGAGCGGGCTGACCGCGCAGGGCGTCCCGGCGGCCACCGCCGCGCCGATCTCGCACCTGCCGCCGATCGGCGTGCTGTTCGCCTCCTTCCTCGGCTACAACCCGATGCAGCAGCTGCTCGGCCCGCTGCTGCATCAGCTGTCGCCGGCCCACGCCGCCTACGTGGCGGGCCGTGAGTTCTTCCCGCACCTGATCACGGGGCCGTTCCACAGCGGTCTCGGCGTGGCCTTCGGGTTCGCCATCGCGGCGTGCGCGGTCGCGGCCATCGCCTCGTCGCTGACCGGTCCGCGCTGGCGCCCGCCAGCGGGCGCGCCGCCGGAGTCGGTGGGTTACGAGCTGGCGGCCGTGGCCGCCGAGGGCGGCTTCGAGCCGAGCGAGCTCGTGGTCAGCGATGTGCCGGAAGAACCGGAAGAGTAGGGGCGTCAGCTGAACAGGAGCACCGCGTAGGCCGCGAGCCAGTGCCCGACCATGTAGTCGTCGCCGGTCACGTACCCCAGGGACGCGCCGGCGTGCACGCGGGCGGCTCGCGCGCAGACAGCCACCCGGGGATCGTCCGGCGCAAGGGTCTCCGCGAGGCGCCGCCAGCACCAGGCCCGGCTGAGGTTGAGGCCGCGCAGGTGGGCGATGTGCCCGTCGGATGAGTCGGTGACGACCGCGGGGCTGAACAGCGCCGCCGGCTCGCCATCGGCGATGCCGGGCAGGAAGCGGGCAAGCCAGCCGGGGAAGTCCTCCCGCGGCAGCAGGTACGCCATCAGCTCGGCCTCGCACAGCGCAGGAGACAGGAAATCCTGGCCAGACGGCTCCCAGCCGCCCGGGTAATCCCGGTCGGCGGCGAACCAGCGGTTCGCGGCCCCGCGCAGCGCCAGGCTCAGCTCGCCGCCAGGGCGCAGGTCCGCGTATCGCAGCGCCCTCGATATCCCGAACGAGCTGTTGGTATGCACGCCAGTCCGCAGCGGGTACGTCGCCAGGGGCAGCCAGCGCAGGAAGTTCGCCGCGAGGGTCAGCGACAGCGGGCGCAGGCTGGCGGCCCAGCGGCGCGCGTCCTGGTCGTCCCAGTCCTCCAGCTCGGCCGCGAGCGCGAGTGCCCAGCCCCAGCCGTACGGGCGCTCCGTCGCCGCGCCGTGCGGGGCGGCCATGAAATCCGCCTCGGCGGCGGCGCCCTCGGGCGTGAGCCGCGCGTCAAGGGCAGCCCTGATGTCGTCGCCAGGGACGTCGCCGGGGGCCGCCTTGAGCAGGCGGACGAGAAGCCAGAACATCTCCACGCACGAATGCCAGTCGAAGCTGCCGTAGAAGACGGGGTTGCGGTCCTTCGGGCGGAGCGGGAAGTCGCCTGGTGCGGTCACCGTCGCGCAGATGTGGGCGGGGAACTCGCGGTCGATGTTCGCCAGCGCGAGGCGCGCGTAACCGGCGAGCTCGGGACGCAGCCGGTCCAGCCAGCCCGCCGCCAGGTCGCTCATCGCTGCGCTCACTCCCCGGGCGCGCTAGCCGCGCTGCGGCGGGCGGTTCAGCGCCGCCCGCGGGTCGCCGGCGGCGTACACCGTCGCTGCGACGGCATACGACTTCGGCTGCCGCGCCAGCATCGGGTACTCCGCGCGGTTGACCACCATGCCGTCGATGGCGGAGAAATCCCACCGCACCGGCGCGAAGAAGTCGATCAGGCCGACGCGCTCGCCGGCCGTGATGGCCTGGGTGGTGTGGATGTCCGGGGGCTTGGAGATCGCGACGGCCGGGGCGGTGAGGATCTCGTGCTCGTCGGGGAGCCACTCGGACAGGTTCCGCGACCAGGCGCGGCGCATGTGGTGCACCATCGTTCCCGAGTGGATGATGGACACCTGCTCGAAGTCGTCGTGCGTGTGCGGGCTCATCGCGTCCACCGCGCGCGGGGTCGTCGCGACCGGCCAGCCGAGGCTGGTCATCGACGTGCGGTGCACGTAGCAGTGCGGCTTGCCGGGCGGCGTGTCGTCAAGGTTGTAGACGCGGATCCGGTAGCCGCCCGGCGGCATCGGCCACGCCTGCACCGGGGCGACGCCCGCTGGCCGCTGCGCGTACTCACGGCTGTTGGGAGCCTGCTGGAGCAAGTCGTCGTTCAGCGACGTGAATCCGCGCCACAGCGCCCCCGCCGCGGCAAAGCGCACACTCGACTCGCCCGGCGGGACGATCACCACGGATCCCGGGGGAACGCTGACCGTCTCGCCGCCTGCCGACACCTCGCACGGCGTGAAGAGCGCCCACAGGAAGTACTCGTCGGCGTTGCCGGCCCGGTGCAGCACGGATCCTGCGACGCCCTCGGAATAAGCGGTGATCATGTTGGCCGCCCGGTGCCACCATGTTGCCGCCAGCCCCTCGGACTCGTGTGCCGGCGTCCCCTGGAAACGCGCGTAACTACCGATTGACAACAGTCCTCCTCGTCCCGGCGCACAGATCCGCGGTCCGGCCGGGTTCCGGCTAGGCAAGCGCCAGCTTGACGGCCAGCAGCACCATTGTCACCCCGATGAGCACGTCAAGGACCTGCCAGGCGCGTGCGGTGGCGAGCAGCGGGGCGGCGAGCCGGGCGCCGAAACCCAGGCCGGTGAACCAGAGGGCACTCGCGGTTCCCGCGCCGACGGCGAACCACCACCGGCCCGACGGGCCGTGCGCGTTCGCGACCGAGCCGAGCAGCACCACGGTGTCCAGGTAGACGTGCGGGTTGAGCCAGGTGAACGCGAGTGCCTGGCGCACCACCGCGCCGCGGGTGCGGGAGTCCTCCGGCGCCGCGATCAGCGCGGACCGGCGCCGCGCGCGCCATGCCGAGGACAGCCCGTAGCAGGTAAGAAAGGCGACCCCGATCCACCGCACGAGGACCAGCGCCCACCCGGCGTGCTGGACGACAGCGCCGATCCCGCTCACCCCGGCGGCGATGAGCACGAAGTCGGAGAGCGTGCAGACCGCGACGATCGCGCCGACGCCCGCCCGGCGCAGACCCTGGCGCAGCACGAAGGCGTTCTGCGCGCCGATCGCCACGATCAGGGACAGTCCGGTGAGCAGGCCGTCGAGGGCGGCGTCGTTCATGGACCCGACGCTAGGCGCGGCACAAGGTGAAGGCAAGCAAATGTTTCTTTCAATCCATTAGGGATGCTTAACTTACCTGGTGGACCTGAACCCAGGCCAGCTGGAAGCGCTCGTGGCTATCGCCGACCACGGCAGCTTCGAGGCGGCCGCCCGGCAGCTGCACGTGACTCCGAGCGCGGTCAGCCAGCGCATCCGCGCCCTGGAGGCGGCGGCCGGCCAGGTCCTGGTCAGCCGGGGCACCCCGTGCCGCCCCACTGCGCAGGGCGAGTGGCTGGTACGGCTGGGGCGGCAGACGCGGCTGCTGTACGCCGAGGCGAGCCAGGCGCTTAGCACGGCCAGCACTGTCGAGCTGCCTGTGGCGGTCAACGCCGACTCGCTGGCCACCTGGTTCCGCGACGTGCTGGCCGACGCGGCGGCCTGGGACGCCACCGCGATCTGCCTGTACGTGGAGGACCAGGCGTACTCGCAGACGCTGCTGCGCAGCGGTGATGTGCTCGCCGCGGTCACCAGCGACCCCGAAGCCGTACAGGGATGTTCCGCTGAGCCGCTGGGTGCGCTGCGCTACGTCCCCGCGGCCGCCCCCGCGTTCGCGGACCGGTGGCGGCACCAGCGGTCACCGGACTGGGCCGCGATGCCGTCCATGATCTTCAACGACAAGGACGAGCTCCAGCGCGAACTGCTGGGACGCCACGGCGTCACCCAGCCGCCTCCGGTCGTGCACCGGGTCCCGTCCTCCGCCGACTTCCACGCGGCCGTGCGCGCCGGCCTTGGCTGGGGCATGCTCCCCGAGCCGCAGGCCGGCGCCGACCTGGCCGCCGGCCGGCTCACGCGGTTGTCATCCGACGTCATCGACGTCCCGCTGTACTGGCAGCGCTGGCGGCTGGACTCCGCGCGGCTGACCGCGCTCACCAC
>JASHXJ010000402.1 GCA_030043595.1 Trebonia sp. | reverse complement strand
TGCCGGGGAACGTGCGCGCCCACGAGGGCGCCTTCCGGGCAACCCTGGAGAAACTGTCTGACCTGCCGATTGTCGGCGACGTCCGCGGCGCCGGCTACTTCTACGGCATCGAGCTGGTCAAGGACAAGGCCACCAAGGAGACGTTCGACGACGACGAGTGCGAGCGGCTGCTGCGCGGCTTCCTGTCGCACGCGCTGTTCGACGCCGGCCTGGTGTGCCGCGCCGACGACCGCGGCGACCCGGTGATCCAGCTCGCGCCGCCGCTCATCTGCACGCAGGAGCACTTCGACATGATCGAGCAGATCCTGCGCTCGGTGCTGACGGAGGCGTGGTCGCGGGTCTGAGCCTCACTTTTTCGCCTTGACGTAGGTGAAGCGGTCCGCCTTGGTGAAGGCGCTGTAGGCGAAATCCTCGGCCGAGATCTGGACGTCGACGGTGCGCGCCGACAGCGCCGGCAGTGTCACATAGCACAGCGTCGCGGACGTGCAGTTCGCGGTGACTACGTACGCCTTCGACTTGATGTTGGTGAAGATCTTGGCCAGGTCCGCGCCGGGAATGGGCAGGAATCCGGTGCCGCGCACCTTGACCACGATCGAGTGTCCGGCCGGGCCGGAGTCCGGCGTCACGGCGGTGACCTTCGGCAGGAACGCCTTGGTGCCGTTGTTGGTGCCCAGCGCCCAGCACATGCCCGCCGCAAGGCCTGGATAGTACGTGCTGGGCTCGTTGAGGGAGTTCAGCCCGCCGACAAGCGGGACGCCGAGCCCGGTCGCCAGGTCATAGCCGGGGGTCGCCGGGTACAGGCCGGCCGTGTACCCGTAGTACGCGTAGTCGTTGGTGCCGGTTGTCACGTCGTCCAGGATCTCGTGCTGCTGCTGCGGGGATACCCCGTAGATGTAGGCCTTGTCCGTTTTCGCGAGCCCGTACAGGTCCTGGGGCAGCAGGCCGGCGGAGCCCGAGTGGAAGTCCTTGCAGAACGGCGAGGCGTCGATGAGCGCGGCGATCGCCGCCAGCACCGCCGTCGACGCGCTGGTGCCGCCCCAGCCGCCTTCCCAGGTCCCGTTGAAGTAGATGACGTAGCCGCTGTACGGGTCTCCGTTGGCGGATATGTCGGGGAGCTGGCGCACCAGCCCGCCCGGGTTCTTGCCCGCGGTGGTCCCCTTGCAGGCCGTGTTGGTCTCCGAGTAGTTGTTCACCAGGCCCGAGATGGCCGGCTGGTAGGCGTACTTGGGCATGCACCAGTCGTCGGAAATGCCGCCGCCGCTGGCTCCGCCGCCGTTGGTCGGTATGACGTCCTCGTTGTACACGGTCTCGGGGTCAAGGGGGGCGTCGCTGCTGATCATCGTGGCCCCGACCGCGAGGGCGTACGGCGAACTGGCCGGAGCCTCGACAGCCAGCGTGGCCGCGTGCGTGGAGTCCACCGGATAGCAGTCCGTGGAGCCGCTGTCGCCCGACGCCACCACGACCGTCTTGTCGGCCACGTTCGCCTGCAAGATGGCGGTCGCGTAATCGGTGAGGTCCGCCGTCGTGTAGTGCGACTCGCAGTCTCCCCACGACACCGACAGCACCTTGTCGGCGCTGGACACGAAGGTGTTGAAGACGTCGAAGAAGTCCTTGTCCGAGTTCGGCGCCTGGTAGACGTCGATGGCGATCTCGGGCGCCAGGCTGGCGATCTGCTCGATGTCCAGCGAGGCCTCGCCGTCCCCTGTGCCCGTGCTGACGCCACCGTCGATCGACGTCCAGCGGACCGGGGTGTGGATCCCGTAGCACTGCTCGTACACGGTGATGTCATTGGCCCGGTTCGGCTCGAATTCGGCCACGGCCACGCGCACGCCCTGCCCGTAGTCGCCGAGCTGGTACAGCGATGACAGCCCGTAGGTGAGCGCGATCTGGTTGCTGGTGTAGGAGCCATGCGCCGCCGCCTGGTCGCCGGCGGCCAGGCACGGCTGCGGGCCAGCGGTGGCCGGCACGTTCGGTGACGTCTTCGCGGCCGGGGAAACCAGCGCGGTCTCGTGCTGGGCCATGTCGTGCGCCTGGTACAGGTCCTCCAGGCCTAGCACCCCCGACACCAGCGGCGCGATGCTGGCCGGCAGCCGCGGCGCGGTGGTGTTCTCGTAAGCCACGCGGCCGCCCGGCATCCGGTAGCGCACCAGGGTGACGTCGAACGCCCGCTCCACCTGGGCCGCTGTCGCGGTGACCGGGATCGAGAGCCGGTTGGCCGCGACGGCCCCTGTCGACAGCCCCGCCGCCCGCAGTGCGCTGGTCACCCCCGCCACCTGCGCCAGCGTGGGGCCGTACAGCGCGCCGATCTGCGCGGGCGTCAGGAAGTCGTGGAAGTACGGCGAGTTCCGGTCGGCCAGCCCGTTCGCCAGCGTCTCCAGCCCGGCCAGGTCGCGCATGTTCAGCGTCACGTCCAGGTGCATCGCAGACCCCGGCGCCACCAGGCCGAGACGCTCGGCGCCGGCCGGCAGCTGCGGTGCGGTGCTGGCGGTGAGCGGCACTAGCGGCCCGGCGAGAATCGAGGGTGCCGCCGCGGAGGGCGCGGCGGCCGTCAGGACGCCGGCCAGCGTGCTAACGCCAGCGCAAAGCGTGAGGACGAGCTTGCCATTCAGCCGCACTTCCCGCTCCTTTTGTGAGTGCCGCCGGTCGCGGCGAGGCCTAACTCAGGAGACAACGGCCTCACCGCTGCCCTGGATAACGAGGATGCCGTCAGGATTGAGGCAATTGCCGGCCGCGTCCGCGACCATCCAGTACTGGTCGGCTTCCGTGCCGACACTGTAGGAACCGCCGGGCGCGACAGTGTCGTACAGCACGGCAGTGTCACTCTGGGTCAGGTAGTAGATCTGAATGTTCGCCGAGCTGTGGTTGAGGAATTCGTATGACACCGCGGTCCCGCCAGGAATCGAACCGACCGCGCCGACATTCGAGCAGCTCTGGAAAATCACGCCGGACGCGGAAAGGGACTGCGACGGGGCAGGCGGCGGCGTGGTGCGGTGCACCGGCGGCGAGGTCGGCGGGTTCGGGGTGGTCGGCGGCGGGTTCGGGGTGGTCGGCACGGTGACCGGCGTCGTCGGTGCCGAGACCGGGGTGGTAGTGGTCGGCTTCGGCTTCGGCGTCTTCGTCGGGCTGGTGACGCCCTGCGCGCCATTGTTGCGCCCGAGCCCGCTCAGCGTGCCCGTTGGCGTCACGTCCGGGCTCGGCGATGGGTGCGTGACGGGCCTGCTCGTCGCGGGC
>JASHXJ010000401.1 GCA_030043595.1 Trebonia sp. | reverse complement strand
CCCACGATGAGCGGCCGCGGCCGCCCGGGCGCGAACACCCGGTGTGCCCCGGCGTCCGGCAGCCAGCCGGCGGCCGTCCCTGTGCCGCCGTTGCCGACCATGGCCGTCCACGCCGTCGCGGAATCCGCGTACCCCAGTTCCTCCATCACGTCGCAGAAGTCGAGCGGTGTCAGCGGCGTCCCGCCGAGTTCGGCTGGCGTCTTCAGCCAGAACACGCCCATGTCGCGCAGCGTCTGAACGGTCTGCGGCGGCAGGGTGCGCAGCTCTTCGGCCCGCTGCCCGGCGATCTCGAACTCCCGGCGGCGCTCGCGGATGCCATCGAGCAGCTCCGCCCGCAGTCCGGCGCTGTCCACGCGGGGCCGCGGCCGGCGCTGGCTAGCGCTGGCTCGCGAGCTGAGTCTCCAGCTCGCCGAGCACCCGGTAGCAGCCCAGGACGCTGGCGATGCTTGAGTTCGGCTCCCGGCCCTCGCTGATCGCCGCGACGAACTCCCGGTCCTGCAACTCGATGCCGTTGGTGGAGACGTCGACCTTCGACACGTCGATGGGCTCCTCGCGCCCGGTCACCAGGTCGTCGTACCGGGCGATGTAGGTGCCGTTGTCGCAGATGTACCGGAAGAAGCTGCCGAGCGGCCCGTCGTTGTTGAAGCTGAGCGAGAGCGTGCAGATCTTCCCCGACGGCGTCCGCAGCTGGATCGACATGTCCATGGCGATGCCCAGCTCGGGGTGGATCGGGCCCTGCGCGGCGTGCGCGATCTGCGTCTGCTCGCCGGCCTGGTACTGGAACAGGTCGACCGTGTGCGCGGCGTGGTGCCAGAGCAGGTGATCGGTCCAGCTCCGGGGCTGCCCGGCCGCGTTCATGTTGGTCCGGCGGAAGAAGTAGGTCTGCACGTCCATCTGCTGGATGGACAGCTCGCCGGCCAGGATGCGGCGGCGCACCCACTGGTGCGAGGGATTGAACCGCCGGGTGTGCCCGACCATGCAGACCTTGCCGGTCTCCCGCTGGACGCGCTGCACTTCCTGCGCGTCCGCCCAGCTGTCCGCGACCGGGATCTCCACCTGCACGTGCTTTCCCGCGCGCATCGCCGCGATCGACTGCGCGGCGTGCAGCTGTGTTGGCGTGCACAAGATGACCGCGTCGACGTCGTCCCGGGCGAGGACCTCGTCCAGGTCCGTGCTGGCGTAGCCGACCTGGTACTTGTTCGCGACCTCCTCGGCCTGCTCCAGCCGGCGGCTGACCAGGGCCGTGACGGTCACGCCGTCGATGTTCGCCAGGCCGTCGAGGTGCTTGATGCCGAAGGCGCCGGTTCCGGCGAGCGCGATCCGCATGGCTGAGTCTCCTAGGGGGTTTCGACTGACTGCAGCACGATGTGCCCGACGGCGGTGTTGGAACCGGGCACGTGGTAGAAGCGGTAAAGCTCCTCGGCCTCGGGGCCGAGGGCGCCGCGCATGATCAGCCACATGACCAGCTCGATGCCTTCCGCGCCGGCTTCGCGCACGAACTCCAGGTGCTTCAGCTGAGCCAGGCTGTCCGGGTCCTTGACCAGGCGGTCAAGGAACGCGGTGTCCCAGGGCGTGTTGATGAAGCCCGCCCGCGGGCCCTGCAGCTGGTGGCTCATGCCGCCGGTGCCCCAGATGTGGACGTTGAGGTCCTCATCGAAGCGCTCCACGGCCCGGCGGATCGCCTTGCCGAGCATGAAGCAGCGGTGGGCGGTGGGCGGCGGGTACTGCACCACGTTCACGGCGAACGGGATGACCCGAGTCGGCCAGGCGTCGGGCTGGCCGTAGACGAGTGACAGCGGGACGGTCAGGCCGTGGTCGACCTCCATCGCGTACATCAGGGTGAGGTCGAACTCGTCGAGGATGAGCCCCTCCGCCAGGTGGGCCGCCAGGTCGGCGCGGCCCTGCACGACCGGCACCGGACGGGGCCCGTACCCCTCGTCGGCCGGGGGGAACTGGTCGGCGCAGCCGAGCGCGAAGGTCGGGACGACTTCCGGCGTGAACGCCGACGCGTGGTCGTTGTAGACCAGGATGATGACGTCGGGAACGTTCTCCTTCGCCCACGCCTTCGTCCAGTCGTAGCCCGCGAACAGCGGCTTCCAGTACGGCTCGGCGGTCTTTCCGAGGTCGATCGCGGCGCCGACGGCCGGGATGTGGCTCGTGGTCAGCCCGTGCGTGATGCGAGCCATGGTCAGTTACCGTCCTTAATCGAGCGCCAGCCCTCCGGGGAGCGGCCGCCGTGCAGCATCATCTGCTGGTAGTCGTCGATGTTCATCCCCGTCATCGTGCTGACCGCCTGCAGGTAGCTCAGCCCGTCGGTGGCGAAGATCTTCGCGAGGAAGTAGATCTGACCGCCCAGGTCGATCATCGTGTTGTAGTCGCGGTCGAGGACGGCCTGCTTCTGCTCCTGCGACATCTTCGTCTGGTCGAGGTAGGCGCGCTCGTCGGCCTTGAACCGCTCGCGGTTGGCTTCCTTCATCAGGCTCATGCAGAACTGGTTCAGCTCGTAGCCGGCCTTCGCGCGCTGCGCGGTGAACACCCGGGTGCCCGGGATGTCATCGAACTCTGCGGTGTATGACGTCATGGGGTATCTCTTTCCTGTTGGCATGGAGCAGCCGGCCAGTACAGGCGCATCGGGTTGTCGACTAGCAGCTTGCGCCGCAGGTCTTCGGTCGGGGCGATCCGCGGGATCAGGTCGACGAGGTCGCCCTCGTCGGGCATATGGCTCTTCATGTTCGGGTGCGGCCAGTCGGTGCCCCAGATCACGCGGTCGGGGAACGTCTGCGCGATGTGCCGCGCGAACGGGACGAAGTCGTCGTACCGGGGCGGGCCGGAGACCGACAGCCTTTCCGCGCCGCTCAGCTTGGCCCACACGTTCTCGTGCTCACTCATGAGGCGCTGGAACAGCGCGAAGCCGGGACCGTCGACCGGCTGCGTCACATCGGGCCGGCCGACGTGGTCGACCACGATGTCCGTGGGCAGGTGGGTGAACAGGTCCCAGCGCTCGGCCAGGTCGGGAGCCTCGAAGTAGATGACGATATGCCAGCCGAACTCGGCGACCAGATCGACCAGCCCCCGGTAGTACTCGTCCGGCTTGGGGTCGGCCAGCCGCCGCACGAAGTTGAACCTGATACCACGGACACCGGCCGCGTGCATGTCGGCGAGCTCCGCCCTCGAGACCCCGGGCCTGATCGTGGCCACGCCGCGGGCCCTTTCCCCGGCCGCGAGCAGCGCGTCCACCAGGGCGCGGTTGTCCGCGCCGTGGCAGGTCGCCTGGACGATGACATTGCGCTCGAAGCCGAGGAAGTCGCGCAGCGCGAAGAGCTTGTCCTTGGGTGCGTCGACCGGCGTGTACTTCCGCTCCGGCGCGTACGGGAAGACGCTGCCCGGTCCGAACACGTGGCAGTGCGCGTCGACCGCGCCCGCCGGCAGCACGTAGTCCGGCTTGCGGGGGTTAGCCAGGTACACGAGCCAGTCGGCGTCGGGCTCGAACGTGACAGTCATCGCGGTGCGGTCCTTACAGTCCTCGTGCGCCCAGGGCCTTGTCCAGGCGCGGGTACACGCGCCGGGCGTTGCCAGCGTAAACCTTCGCCTTATCGCCCTCCGTCAGGCCTGCCGCGTCGACGTACCGCTTGGTGTCGTCGAAGTAGTGGCCGGTCTCCGGGTCGATGCCGCGGACAGCGCCCACCATCTCGGATCCGAACAGGATGTTGTCCGTGTCGATGACCGTGAACAGCAGGTCGATGCCGGGCTGGTGGTAGACGCATGTGTCGAAGAACACGTTCTGCATCACGTGCTCGCGCAGCGGCGGCTTGTTCAGCATGTCGGCGAGCCCGCGGTAGCGGCCCCAGTGGTAGGGGACCGCGCCGCCGCCATGCGGGATCACCAGCCGCAGGTCAGGGAAAGCCGCGAACAGGTCGCCCTGGATGAGCTGCATGAACGCCGTCGTGTCGGCGTTGATGTAGTGCGCGCCTGTCGCGTGGAACACCGGGTTCGCGCTCGCCGAGACGTGCACCATGGCGGGCACGTCAAGCTCGATCATCTTCTCGTAGACGGGGTACCAGTACTGGTCGGTGAGCGGCGGCGAGGTCCAGTACCCGCCGCTCGGGTCGGGGCTGAGGTTGCAGCCGACGAACCCCAGCTCGAGAACGCAGCGTTCCAGCTCGGCGATCGACGCCTTCAGGTCCGCGCCGGGCGATTGCGGCAGCTGGCAGACGCCGATGAACGTCTCGGGGAACAGCCCGGTCACCCGGGCGATCAGGTCGTTGCACGCCCTGGACCACTCGACGCTGACTCGCTCGTCGCCCTCGTGATGGCCCATGGCCGACGCGCGCGGCGAGAAGATCGTCATGTCGGCGCCGCGCTCGCGCAGCATCTTGAGCTGGTTCCGCTCGATCGACTCGCGGATCTCGTCGTCGGAGATGGCCGGGTAAGCCGGCGCCTGGCGTCCCTCGCGGAACGCCGCGAGCTGGCTCTCCCGCCACTGCGTGTGCGCCGCGGGAGCGGTCGTGTAATGCCCGTGACAGTCGATGATCACAGCCAAGCCCCCAGCGTGGAGTAACGGGCCGTCGCGGCAGCCCGCGATCGGCGGATGTTGTCGGTGGCCGCGGTCAGGCCAGGCTCGTGCAGCGGGGCGGCGCGGGTTGCCGCCTGGATCTGACGCTGTGACGCGGCAGGCGGCATCAGCAACTCGATGCCCGCCTCGTGGCGAGCGCCCGCGACCGCCCGTGCGCACACGACAGCGCGCCGGCATCCCCGGCGTGTCGCATGCCCCTCATCGTCGCTCCCTGCCCTCCGCGTCCAGCCCCTCGCCCTCCGCTTCCAGCCCCCCGCCCTCCGCTTCCAGGTCCTGCCCTCCGCTTCCAGCCTTCTGCCTTCCGCTTCCAGGCCCCTGCCCTCCGCTTCCAGGCCCGCCCACCGTGCCCAGCGCCCACCGTGCCCAGCCAGAGCTTCCTCGCCGCCGCGCTCTCCCTACCTTGCTTACCCCCGAGCCGGGCAGGAATGGAAGAGGCGGAACCACAAGCATCGCGGTTCACGGAACTGTACCTACCACAAACCCGACCTGGCCGAATACCCCCGCCCCGCGCCGCTCCCAAGAGCGCCCCGCCCCCTGAAAGCACTCTGTCACCATTTAATTACGATCCGCCTACAAGCCATTCCGTCCGCTGCCGCTCGCGGCCCGCCGCCAGCCGTCCGTGGCGGCGGGCACCGTCCCGCGGCCGATCTGCCCCCCGGCCGTCCCCCGCCCCGTCACACCAGCCTCTTCCGTTGCCTTTGTATGCGTTCCGACCACTTTTGCGCCGGTTTTGTCCCGATATGTCGTGCTGAACTCATACAAAGAGCCCCCAGACGAACAAACACAGTGGTTTCCGGTCCCCCCACCGCACCGGATCCAGCTCCCGCAGCCAACGTCAGCCCCTCCGGCAACGCCGTTCCCGCGTCGCCCGGCCTCCGGCGTCACCTGTTGGCTTACGCGGAAGATCCTTGCCCGCCCGACTCGTCCGAGTCACGATAATCGCAGCCGAGCAGCTGGGCACTAGCCTCATTTCATGGCAAATGGGGCACTGCCCGCCGTCCGGCGGCCCGTACCGTTGCGCCGTCGGCGCGTCGACTGGGTCTTGCTCGCGTTCTTCGCGGTCAATTTGCTCTTCATCACGTACTTCGTCGACATCGAGCAGCTGACGATCGCCAATCCGTACCACTTCAGCTACCCGGCCTGGCCGCCGAAGTTCATCGTCGACATGGTGCACAGCTACGGCAGCCGTTACGACCCTCTGCTGATGGCCCGGCCGGCCTTCTGGCGGATGACGATCTGGATCGACGTGATCTGGAACGGGCCGTTCTACGTAGCGGCCATCTACGCGATCACCCGCGGCCGCGACTGGATCAGGGTGCCGGCGCTGGTCTGGTGCGGCAGCATGGCCGCGGTAGTGCTGATCATCCTGGCCGAGGAGTACAACGGCGTGCACAAGACGCCGCACTTCCCGATCGTTCTGGCACTGAACCTGCCCTGGCTGCTGTTGCCGCTCCTGACCTTGATCCGGATGGCGCGGGAGCACCCTTTCACCGAACTGCCAAGCCCGGCAGCCCCGACCGTCCCGGCAGCCCCGGCAGCCCCGACAGGCCCGGCCGCCTCCGAGGCACCGACGGCCTGAACCCAGCTCGCTAGAGAAGCCCGCTCCCGCCGCCGTCCCGCTCCCCGCCACCCCGCCGCAGACGGGAATACCAGCGTCCCTCCGCGGTTATAGATCCATGCAAACGCATATATCGGCCGCCAGGCGGGAACCAGGCCAGGCGGGAACCAGGCCAGACAGCCAGGCAACTTGACAGCCAGGCAGGCAGCGAGCAGGAGGCATCCCATGCAGTTCGGGATCTTCTCGGTGAGCGACATCACCCGGGACCCGGTGCACAACTACACCCCCAGCGAGGCAGAACGCATCGACGCGATCGTCAAGATCGCGCAGCAGACCGAAGAGGTCGGGATGGACGTGTTCGCCATCGGTGAGCACCACAACCCGCCGTTCTTCTCCTCGGCGCCGACGACGCTGCTCGCCTACATCGCGGCGACCACGAAGAAACTGATCGTCACCACGAGCACCACGCTGATCACCACCAACGACCCGGTGCGGATCGCCGAGGAGTACGCGATGCTGCAGCACCTGAGCAAGGGCCGGATGGACCTCATGCTCGGTCGCGGCAACACGGCCCCGGTGTACCCGTGGTTCGGCCAGGACATCAGGCAGGGCCTGCCGCTGGCGCTGGAGAACTACAACCTGCTGCACCGGCTGTGGCGCGAGGACGTCGTGGACTGGCAGGGCAAGTTCCGCACCCCGCTGCAGGGGTTCACCAGCATCCCGCGGCCGCTGGACGACGTGCCCCCCTTCGTGTGGCA
>JASHXJ010000400.1 GCA_030043595.1 Trebonia sp. | reverse complement strand
GGTCGCGGTCAGCCGGATCTTCGAGCCAACGGGCACCGGGGCTGGGAAGCGGACCTTGTTGAGCCCGTAGTTCACTGCCATCCCCACGTCGGTGACGGTGAGCACCTGCGACCACATCGGGACGAACAGCGACAGCGTCAGGTAGCCATGCCCGATCGGGCCGCCGAACGGCGATTCCGCGTTCGCCCGGGCCACGTCCACGTGGATCCACTGATGGTCGTCGGTCGCGTCGGCGAACGTATTCACCCGCTCCTGAGTGATCTCGAACCATTCGCTGCTGCCCAGCACGCTGCCCTTCAGCGAAGGCAATTCGGCGAGCGTGGTCGTCGTGGCGCTCATGCGGTCGTCTCCTCGGTGATAGTCGAAACGAGCAGACGCTACGAGAAGCTACGGTGAACGTCAATGACGCGAATGCTGAAATATGCGGCGCAGCCGAGGAATTTACGCGATCCCCGCGGCGTTCGCGGGGGTACAGCATGCGTATGGGACTTCCTGCCGAGGGGTTCCTTCGGCATCGGGGACTGATCCTGGTCGCGGCGGGCGGCGCCGTGGCCGAGGCTGGGTTGCTCACGCTCCTCGCGCCCGCCGCGCGGCCGGTAGCGCCGCAGGTCACCGCGCTTCCCGCACTCGCGGCCTACCACGACCTGCGCTGGCTGTTCGCCGACAGGCAGTCCTGGCTCGGGTTCGCCGCGATCCTCACCGCCGTGCTGCTCGCCCGGTCGGCGATGGACACCGTGCTGCTGCGGCTCGCCTGGCCGCGTGAGCTGCGCGCGCCGGCGCTGAGCCGGGCCTTCTGGTCCTGCATGGCGCTGACCGGCCTGGCCTGGCTGCTGCTGTCGCCCGCGGTCACGCTCGCGTTCGGGGTCGCGGTCCTGCCGTTCTCCTGGCCGTTCCTTGCGGCGCTGCCGCTGATGCTGGGCATCGCGGCGGCGCTGAGCCACGGCGGCGTGATCGTCGCCTGGTGGCGGCGGCTGCCGCCATTGCGCGCGGTGCTGTGGCTGCTCGCCAGCTTCCTCGCCCTCTCGGTTGCCGCTGCGGTGGTCGCGCACCTGGGAACCGTCGCGGCGCTCGGCGTCGCGGCCGTGACCGGCGTTATCAACGCCCGAGCCTGGTACGGGCTGGCCGGGCTCGCCTCCCGGCTGCACCCGCGCACCCACGAGTCGGTGCCGGCCAGGCTGCTGTTCGGCCTGCCGTTCGCCCCGATCGCCGCCCTCATGGTGATCGTCCTGGTCGTCGGCGTAGTCCGGCTGATGTTCACCGGAACCATCCAGCTGCCGATGGGCACGGTCACCGCCTCGTCCGCCGCGGACGTGACCGGCACCGGGAGCGGATCGGACGGCACGGGCGGCCAGGCCGGGGCGCAGTCGACGGTCGGCGCCGCGGTGCTCGTGGTCGCCGGCTGGGGATCCTCCTGCTGCAGCGCGGCGAACAGCCTGCGCGCCGCGCTTCCCGGCGCGACCGTCCGCCAGTTCTCCTACGCCGGGCTGGACGCCAGCGGCATGCCCAGGCCGAGCGGACCGAACGCGGACGACCTGCCGCTGCCCGTGCTCGGCGACCGGATGGCCGCCCAGCTGACGCGGCTGCACGACCTGACACACCGCCCGGTGGACGTCGTCGCGGAGAGCGAGGGCACCCTCGGTGTCTACGCGATGCTCGACCGCCATCCGGGCCTGCCGATCGGGTCGGTGGTGCTGCTCAGCCCGATCGTCGAGCCCGGCCAGCTCAGCTATCCGCCGGGAACGGACGCCGCCTCGGTGTCGGAGTATGCCCTCAACGAGCTCAACCGGCTGGTCGGCGGCATGTCGCCGTACGGCCCCAGCGGCGCGCAGCACCTGCTCAGCTCGGTCAGCGAGTTCGGCGCCAGGTACTTCGACGCGGTCGCCGGCCCGAAGGGCAAGTCCATTCGCTGGCTCGCGGTGATCCCGCTCGCCGACGCGCTCACCCTCCCGGTCTGCAGCCTGCCCGCGGACGTGGTCGTCGTTCCCGCCTTCCACGGCGGCCTGCTGGGAGACGACCGCGTGCTGCCGATGGTCAGATCGTTCCTCGCGGGCAGCCCGGCCGCCCAGCAGAGCCAGAGCGAGGATCAGGACAAGCTGCGCCTGGCCGCGGAGGTGATCACCGGGGCGGCCACGGCCTGGCGGATGCCCGATACCGGCGCCGCCTGCCCCGGATGAGTGATACATTCGGCTGCGATGCGATCTTCACGTGACCTCCAGTGGTGGCGCCGCCGGTAGGCGGTGCCCGCTGCTGTGTCTGAGCGACCGCCCGGAAACGGCGGTCGTTTTTCGTATCTCCCGCCGGTCACCGGGCCAGATAAGAGGGGCCCGAAGGTGGACACCACGACACTCGTAACCGGCGGCGGCGTCACGATCACCCGCACCGCCGAGCCGTTCGACCCGGCCGAACTCGCGGGCCTTGCCCAGTCAGTCGACCGCCGTCGCGGCGGGGTGCTGAGCTCAGGCATGGAGTACCCGGGCAGGTACAGCCGGTGGCACCTGGCCTACGTGAACCCGCCCGTCGAGATCACCACGCGCGGCAGGTACGTCACCGCCCGCGCGCTGAACGAGCGCGGCCTGGTCATCCTGCCGGCAGTCGCCGACGCGATGCGCAAGGCGGGCTACGAGCAGCCAGCTGATAACAGCAAGGAGCCGGGACCCGACCGCGATAACAGCAACACGCCAATGGCTGATAACAGCAAGAGGCGGGCGGTTGTTGTTGTCATACCTGAAGGTCAAGAGACTTTCACCGAGGAGGAGCGCAGCCGCCGGCCGACGGTGTTCACGGCGCTGCGGGAGATCGCCGCCGCGTTTGGCTGCGCGGATCCGCACCTGGGGCTGTACGGGGCATTCGGCTACGACCTGGCGTTCCAGTTCGAGCCGGTGCGGCTGCGCATGGACCGGCCGCGCGACCAGCGCGACCTGGTGCTGCACCTGCCCGACGAGATCTACGCGCTCGACCGCCGCCGTGAGGAGGCGATCAGGTACCGGTACGAGTTCGCCGTCGGCGGGGTTTCCACGGAAAACCACCCGCGACAGACACCCGATACCGGGGAGAAGCCCGCGATCGTTCCGGATGATGTTCTCGAAGGTCCCACGCCAGGGCGCTATGCGGCGATGGTCGAGCGGGCGAAGGAGCGCTTCAGGTGCGGCGACCTGTTCGAGGTGGTGCCCGGCCACGTGTTCCGCGCACGGTGCGCGTCGCCGGCCGGGTTCTACGAGCGGCTGCGGGAGCGTAATCCGGCCCCGTACGAGTTCCTGTTCAACCTCGGCCAGGGCGAGTACCTGGTCGGTGCCTCGCCGGAAATGTACGTGCGGGTGACCGGGGACCGGGTGGAGACGTGCCCGATCTCCGGCACGATCGCGCGCGGCGCGGACCCGCTCGAGGACGCGGCGAATATCGTCACGCTGCTGCGGTCGGCGAAGGAAGAATCCGAGCTGACCATGTGCACGGACGTGGACCGCAACGACAAGTCGCGGGTGTGCGTGCCCGGCAGCGTCCAGGTCATCGGGCGCCGGCAGATCGAGATGTACAGCCGGCTGATCCACACGGTCGACCACATCGAGGGCCGGCTGCGGCCGGGCTTCGACGCCCTGGACGCGTTCCTCACCCACATGTGGGCGGTCACCGTCACCGGCGCCCCGAAGACGTGGGCGATGCAGTTCATCGAGGACAACGAGGACGCGCCGCGGCGCTGGTACGGCGGCGCGGTCGGCAAGATCGGCTTCGACGGCTCGATGAACACCGGGCTGACGCTGCGGACCGCGCACATCACCGGCGGCGTCGCGGCGGTGCGCGCCGGGGCGACCCTGCTGTACGACTCCGATCCTCAGGCTGAGGAGCGGGAGACACACATAAAGGCCCGCGCCCTCATTGAAACCCTCCATGAATCCGAACGATCCGTCGCGCCTGCCACCACGCCACCTGCTGCGACCGCTGCCGGCGCCGCGCCGCCGCTTCGCGTTCTCCTCGTGGATCACCAGGACTCGTTCGTGCACACGCTCGCCGACTACTTCCGCCAGCATGGCGCGCACGTCACGACACTGCGCGCCGGGTTTCCCGCGTCGATGCTCGACTCGCATCAGCCGGACCTCGTCGTGCTGTCGCCCGGGCCGGGCCGCCCGTCGGACTTCGACTGTGACCGGCTGCTGACGGAACTGGACGCGCGGGAACTGGCGGCGTTCGGCGTGTGCCTGGGGCTGCAGGCGATGGTGGAGCACGCCGGCGGCGAGCTTTCGCTGCTGGCAGAGCCGCAGCACGGCAAGCCTGGCCAGATCATGGTGCGGGGCGAGACGTCGCTGCTGTCCGGCCTGCCACCGGAGTTCACCGCGGCCAGGTACCACTCGCTGTACGCCGAGGAGGCAGCCGTGAAGGGCGGGTTCACGGTGACCGCCACACTCGGCTCGTCGCACGGGCCGGACGGCGTGGTAATGGCGATCGAGGACGACGCCGCGGGTCGCTGGGCGGTCCAGTTCCACCCCGAGTCGATCCTCACCGCCGCCGGCCGGTCCGGCCACCAGGTGATCGCGAACGTGCTTGCGCTGTGCCGCGCCCGCGGTCCGCGGGCGCGGCACTCCTAGGTCGCGGCGGCCGGGGCGCCGCCCTGGGCGACCGGCCAGGGGCGTGCGGCGAGCACGGCCAGGTGCAGTGACACGAGCGTGTCCTCCAGCTTCGGCAGGGCGTGCGTCTGTCCGCCGCGAACCCAGGACCGTACCAGCTCGGCGGCCGCTCCGGACAGCCCGACGTACGCTTCCCCGGGGACAGTCGGCCACTGCGGGTTACGGCCGCGCGCCCGCTGGTGCCACGTCGCGGTCATCTCGGCGAACCGGCGGCATGCCGTCTCGAAGCGGCGCACCGCGCGCGGCCCCGCGGCGGGCATGTCGATGTAGAAGACCCGGGCGAAGGCCGGCTCACCGGCGAGGAACTCAAGGAACGCGCGGAACCCGGCCCGCAGCACCATCTCGTCCGCGGTACCCGCGGGCAGCGCGCGAGTGGCGGCGACAACCTGATCGGCCATGAGCTGGCCGCCCTCGCGGGTCGCGGCCAGGAAGCAGTCCTCCTTGTCCGCGAAGTGGACGTAGAAGGCGGCCCGGGACACCCGTGCGCGCCTGACGATGTCGGCGACCGTGACGGCCGCGTAGCCGGCTTCGGCGACCGCGGCGATCACCGCCCGGCGCAGCCGGTGCAGCTGGGACGCCTGGACGTCCGGCGCCGGGAGCCGGCTACGGCCTCGCGGCAGGCCTGGCTTTCCCTCGTGCGTGCGGGCGAGCGTGCCCCCTTGCATGGTGTCGGGCATGGGCCTAGAGTATCGGGAAAATTCCTAAAGTACGCATACGTACTTTAGCCCGTGCGCACGTCATCGCCGACGTGGCGCGGAAAGGGGTCGCAGGATGACAGCAACGGTGCAGGGCACTCCGGCGGCCGGGGCGGTGCAGGGCCTCTGGCGGCGCCAGCTCAGCCACTATCCGGACACGCGGCCGCGGGTGACATACCTGGCCATCGTGGTGCTCGCGACGATCGTCCTCTACTACCAGTTCTACGTCTCCGGCGCGGTATCCCCGTCGATCATCGCGCACTACGGGATGACGTTTAACTACTACGTGTACATCATCGTGGTCGCCAACGCGGTGGGCGCGTTCGGCTCGCTCGCCGCGGGCCTCGCCGACCGGTGGGGCCGCGCTAACCTCGTCGCCTACGGGCTGGTGATCACCGGCGTGCTGATCCTCTTCGGCGTGCCGAACGCGCCCAACCAGTTGACCTTCGCCATCTTGTTCTGCGCGGTCGGGGTCGTCGAGGGCGTCATCCTCGTCGCCACCCCCGCGCTGGTGCGCGACTTCTCCCCGCAGCTCGGACGGGCCTCCGCGATGGGGTTCTGGACACTCGGGCCGGTCGTCGGCAGCCTGGTGGTCGCCGTCGTGTCCAGCAACACGCTCAGCCACCTGGCCCCGTGGCAGGACCAGTTCATCATCTGCGGCATCGTCGGGCTCGTCGTCGCCGCGATCGCGGTGGTCGGGCTCCGCGAGCTCTCGCCGCAGCTGCGCGACCAGCTCATGGTGTCCATGCACGACCGCGCGCTGATCGAGGCCAAGGCGCGCGGGCTGAAGGTCGACGAGCTGCTGCGCCGCCCGTGGCGGCAGATGCTGCACCTGGACATCGTCGGCTCGGCGTTCGCGATCTCGGTCTTCCTGATCATCTACTACACGGCGGTCGGCTTCTTCACCGTGTACTTCACCAGCCTGTACGGCTACTCGCTGTCGACGGCCAACAGCCTCGGAAACTGGTTCTGGGCGTTCGACGCCGGAGCGCTGATCCTCGTCGGGATCATCTCCGACCGGGTGCGGGTGCGAAAGCCGTTCATGGTCCTCGGCGCGGTCGGCGCGATCGTGATGACGATCGTCTTCCTTAACCTGGGCACGGGCACCGGGTACAGCACGTTCGCCATCGTCATCAGCATCCTGGCGGTTTTCCTGGCGATCGCGTACGCGCCGTGGATGGCCGGCTTCACCGAGACCGTCGAGAAGCGCAACCCGGCGCTGACCGCGACCGGGCTGGCGGTCTGGGGCTGGATCATCCGCGCGGTGATCGCCATATCCATCCTCATCCTGCCGTCCGTGGTCAGCTCGATGACGCCGCTGGTGACGTACGGCTCGTCGGTCGCCACGCTGTCCGCCAAGTACGCGCCGGAACTGGCGACGCTCAGCAAGATCCACCCCTCGACGCAGGCCGCGCTGCAGGCCAACCCGACGAACCCCGCGACGATCGGCGCGGCTGTCAAGCAGATCGCCCATGGGTTCGGCATCGGCCAGGCCGCGGCGACCGTCCGGCTCACCGCGCTCGCCGCGGTGCCGCGGTCGGACCTGGTGTTCCTCGACGAGCACGGCACGCAGGTCGTCACCGCGGCGGCGGCGGCGCCGGGTGAGTGGAAGAACTGGTGGTGGGTCTGCGTCGGCGGGCAGGTCGTCTTCTTGCCGCTGATCCTGCTGATGTCCGGCCGCTGGAGCCCGCGCCGGGCCCGCGAGGACGCCGAAGAGCACGAGCGCCTCGTGCAGCAGGAGCTGGCCGCGCTGGACGGCTGACCACGCCGCGGCGGTTACGATCGCCCGGTGAGCGTTGTGCTGATCATCGGCATGGGTGACATGGGGGAGCGGCTCGCGGCCGGACTGGCCGCGAGCCGTCAGGACCGCGTCCGCCGCCTAGTGCTCGCCGGGCGCTCGGCCGCGAAGCTCGCCGACGCGGCCGCGCTGACCGTGAGCGTGGCCGACTGCCTGGCCGAGCCGGTCCTTCTCGACGCGACCCGGCAGGACGACGTGGCGGCGCTGCTCGCCCGCACGCGCCCGGACCTGGTCGTGCAGTGCGCGTCGCTGCGCAGCCCGTGGGAGCTGACCGGCCGCGACGACACCGCGGGGCGGGCCCTGGCGGCGGCGGGCCTGGGCCTGCGGCTGCCCTACCAGCTGCCGCCGCTGCTGAGCGTCATGCGGGCAGCCAAAGAGGCCGGGTACACCGGCCCGGTCGCGAACCTGTCGTTCCCGGACGTGACCGGGCCGGTGCTGCGCCGCCTCGGCCTGGCCCCTGCGGTCGGGCTCGGCAACGCGGGCATGATCCTGCTGCGCGTCCGGGCCGCGCTGCGCGCGGCCCGGACCCCGCCCGACGCGGACGCGGACCTGCCGCTGATCCGCGTGCTCGGACAGCACAGCCAGGTCGGCGCGTCGATGCAGGGGCAGGAACCCGCCGACCCCGCCCGCCGCTGTCGCGTGTATCTCGGCGAGGACGGGCAGCGCGACGATTCCGCCGCGTACCGGGCGCCGGGGCTTTCCCCGGGGCTTCGGCACAACGCGGTCACGGCGGCGGCCGCCCTGCCGGTGCTCGAGGCGCTGCTGCCCGGCGCGCAGCCACTGCGCTGGACCGTCCCGGCACCGGCCGGACTGCCCGGCGGATACCCGGTCCGCATCGCCGACGGCACGGTCACGCTCGACCTGCCGCCCGGGCTAACCGAGGCCGAGGCGGTAGCGTTCAACGAGGACAAGGCCCGCGGCGACGGGATCGAGCGCGTCGACGACGACGGCACCGTCCACTTCACCGCCGCCGCCCGGGAGGCCGTCGCGGCCCTGGATCCGTGGCTGGCCGAGCCGCTTCCGCCCGGCGACCTCCGGGCCCGGGCCGCCGCGCTCGACGTTGCCCTCGGCCGAGCCGCCGTCAGCGGATGATCTCGACGAGCAGCACCCAGGCGCCGTACATGGCGCCGACGATGCCGAGCAGCGCGGTCGGCACCAGCCAGTAGAAGCCGCCGCCCCAGTGCACTAGCAGCGACAGGCCGGCCAGCGTGCCGGGGACCGTCGCCGCCGCGCTGCTCGTCATCCGCGTGGCCGACCACAGCAGCGGCGTGTCCCGGTGCTCCCGCCGGAACTTCAGCTGCAGCCGCAGCGTGATGATCAGCAGCGGCACCACAATGACGAGGATCTCCAGCCCGATCAGCCTGACGTTCTGCGGGACGAGGGTCAGCGCGGAGCTGATCACGACGAACAGCAGGGAGGCCAGCGTCTCGGCCGCACGGGCCGGCAGCATGGAGGGGCCCTTGTTGAGGACGATGTTGTTGAGGTTGATGGACACCGCCACGAACAGCAGGCCCGTCAGCGCTGCGGCGGCGCTGGTCACGGCGGTGAAGAACGACTGCCAGTCGGCAGGGCTGAAGCTGTGCATCAACGACCCCCGGATAGCTGAACCTGGACCTGCTGGAAAAGTATCTGGCCGTCAGCACGCCCCTCTGTAAGCTGAACAGCAAATGACGGCACCATTAACAAAGGCCGCCGAGCAGCTGAGCAGAAATGGGGAATTCTGTGCTGCAGCGAAGAACAGAGACCAACGAGCTGGTCATCTCCTATCTGCTGCTGCGGAAGGTGGTCGGCTGGATTGGCATGCTGCTGCCCTTCGTGCTCATGATCGGCAACTGGGTCACGGGCGGGTCGCTGCCCGATTCCGTAAGCGGCTTTTACTACACCGACGTGCGTAACATCTTTGTCGGGTCCCTGTGCGCGCTCGGGGTTTTCCTGATCGCATACGACGGTTACGACGACGTGGACCGGTGGATCACCAACATCGCCGGCCTGTCCGCCATCGGCGTGGCGTTCTGTCCCACTAAGCCGTCCGGTCCGCTGAAGACGTGGCAGAACTCCGTCGGTGATATTCACGTGGTCCTCTCGATCTGCATGTTCATCGCGCTTGGCCTGATGGCACTGCGCTTCGCGACGCGTGAACCGGCCCCTGACCGGCACCACAAGCTCGAGTCGGTCGGTCACGGGCTGGGTTTCACCGGGCCCGGCGCCTCCGCGGCGTCACGGCTGGAGATCGGCACGTACCGTTTCTGCGGCTTTATCATCCTGGCCTGCGTGCTCCTCGCTGTCTTGTCGAACTTCCTGCCGTCGTCGGTCAACGCGAACTGGCCGGTGCTGCTCGTCCTGGAGACGACCGCGGTGTGCGCCTTCGGCGTCTCCTGGTTCGTGAAGGGCAAGACAATACTGCCCGTGCGGCGCCGCGGGGGCTATCGCACCGCCTGAGGGGGAGGACGCCAGCGATGCCCGCTAACCCGATGCCAGCAGCCGAGGTGGACGTCAGCGCGGACCTGGTGCGGCGGCTGCTCGCCCAGCAGCACCCGGACCTCGCGCAGCTGCCGGTCGAGTTCATGGCGAACGGGTGGGACAACGCGATGTTCCGCCTGGGTGATGAGCTGGTGGTCCGGCTGCCGCGCCGCACGGCCGCGGTGCAGATCCTGCGCCATGAGCAGCGCTGGCTTCCACAGCTCGCCGGCCGGCTTCCGCTTCCCATTCCCTATCCAGAACGAACCGGGCATCCTGCCCACGGCTACCCCTGGCCGTGGAGTGTCGTGCCGTACCTGCCGGGGGAGCCGGCCGCCGACGCGGCATCGCTCGACCTGCCTGCCGCGGCGGCCGCGGTCGGCGGGTTTCTCGGCGCCTTGCATGTCCCGGCTCCCGCGGACGCGCCAGTCAACCCCTACCGGGGCGTCCCGCTCAGCGCCCGAGCCAGGAGCTTCACCGACAGCATCGGCCTGCTGTCCCGCCAGGTCGACGCGGACGCCGCGGCGCGGGTATGGGCGGCCGCGCTGGAGGCGCCTGGCTACGACGGCCCGCCGGTCTGGCTGCACGGCGACCCGCACCCCGCCAACATCCTGGTCAGCGACGCCCGGGTCAGCGCGGTAATCGACTTCGGTGACATCACCTCCGGTGACCCGGCGTCGGACCTGGCGGCGGCGTGGATGCTGCTGCCCCTGGAGTGGCACGGCGCGTTCCGCTCGGCGTACCAGTCCGCCGGCGGCGCCGCGGCACTGCTGTCGCCCGATGACGCCCTGTGGACGCGCGCCACCGGCTGGGCGCTGATCCTGGCCCTCGTCTTCTGCGCGAACTCGGCGGACAACCCGCAACTGCTGCGCATCGGCCGCCGCACGCTGAGCCGCGTGCTTCCCGGGAGCAGGACGGCTTACACCGGCACGACGTAGGGGAAGCCGCTGGCCCGCATGTCTTTCGCTACCGACGGCTTCAGCCCGGAGGGCACGGCCGTGCCCGCGACTAGGGACAGCATGACCTCGGGCGCGTTGTCGGCCCTTGTCCGGCCGTTACGGCCGGCGAACCCGTAGGTCGCGGGCGTCCCGACGACGTAGGACAGCACGTCGGGGTACAGCTCGCGTGCCACGGCCTGGCCGTAGGCATGCGGATCGTCCGCGGTTCCGCTGGCCGCGACGACCGCGGCGACTTCGCCGGCCAGGTGCCTGCCGTCGGTGTCCCAGTCCTGGGACGGATGCCGCGCGTTGGCGGGATTGGAGAAGTCGGTGTCAGCGGGCCAGAAGATCGGCCACATCATGGGGTGCCCGGCTCGGTTGATCTGCCGCCAGCCGCCGGCGTCAGTGGCGAGCTTGGTGGCGCACCAGACGCCGACCCGGGTGCCGGGCCGCAGTCGCGGCTGCTCGTGGGAGACCTCGAGCACGATGGACTCGACGGTGGTGCCCGCGAAGCTGTTCTTCGCCTCCTCCGGGTGCCATGCCGACAGGTCCACCGCCGCCCCCTTGGCCACCGCCCCGTTGACGATGTCCAGCAGCGATAGGTCGATGTAGAAGGAGTCGGCGATGCGCCCGGCCCAGACCCGGGTGCCGGCCGCCGAGGCGGTCTCGCCGGTCCGGCCCTCCAGCACCAGTGCGCCGGTCGCCAGGTCCTCGCGCGCCTCGTCGCCGCCGAGGAAGTGCAGCCGGAAGGCCTGCCGTCCGTCCGCGTCCGCCTCGCCGAAGGACACCCGGTAGGTTTGGTCCTCGAAGTCCGCCCCGTCGACGTGCACCTTGAACTCGTAGCGGGCCTCCGGGTGGAAGCCCGGCTCGGCTCGCGCGCCGGTGACGTCGGAGTTGACGTCCATGACGAGCACCGTGCTGCCGTCGCCTGGGAAAACGTAGAGGTCGTCGAGGTAGAGCTGGCCGTTCTGGCTCGCTAGCGGCGTGTCGAGGTGATGCGACATTGGCGGTCCTGCTCTTTCTGCTGAGGTTCCTGATTCTGATGTTGCTCATAGTGTTTGTTTCCTTACTGACGGCGTTTGTATCACCGGATGACCTCCGTCCCTGGCTTCAGCGCCCCGGATGTGGGTCAATGGGCACGTGTCAACGCAGGCGCCCGCCAGTGCAGCCGTCGTGGTGGCTCGCGGCCTCGTGGTCCGCAGGAGCGGCCACACGGTCCTTGACGACCTGACGTTCGCCGTCGCGCGCGGTCAGGTCACCGGGCTGCTCGGGCCGAGCGGCTGCGGCAAGACCACCCTGATGCGCACGCTCGTCGGGGTCCAGCAGATCACCGCCGGACGGGTGACGGTGCTCGGCCTGCCGGCCGGGCACCCGCGGCTGCGGGACCGCGTCGGCTACTCCACCCAGGAACCAGCCGTCTACCCCGACCTCACGCTGAACGAGAACCTGCGCTACTTCGGCACCGTGCTCGGCCTCAGGCGGGACCGGCTGCAGGCGGCCTGCGCCGCGACGATCGCCGACCTCGACCTGAAAGGCCTGGAAGACAGGCTGGTCAGCACGTTCTCCGGCGGCCAGCTCGCGCGGGTCGGCCTCGCGGTCGCCCTGCTCGGCTCTCCTGACCTGCTGGTCCTGGACGAGCCGACCGTGGGCCTTGATCCGGTGCTCCGCCGCGACCTGTGGCAGATGTTCCACCGACTCGCCGCGGCGGGGACAACGCTGCTGGTCTCCAGCCACGTGATGGACGAGGCGGCCCGGTGCGACTACCTGCTGTTCATGCGCGACGGCCGGTTCCTCGCGGAGGCGACACCGGCGCAGATCCGCCAGCAGACCGGCGCGGCCGACCTGGAGGCGGCCTTCCTGCAGCTCGCGACGGGCGCGCGCGAGGAGGCGGCGAACCGGTGAGCGGCGAAGCCGCGATCAGCTGGGCGCTCACCCGGGCCACGGCGCGCCGGGTTCTCGCGCAGCTGCGGCACGATCCGCGGACGATCGTGATGATGCTCGCGGTTCCCTCGGTCCTGATGATCCTGCTGCGCTACGTGCTCGACAACCCGGTGGCGCTCGACCGCTTCGCGCCCGTCTACATTGGCGTGTTCCCGTTCGTCATCATGTTCATCGTCGCCGCGATCACCACGCAGCGGGAGCGCGCTCGCGGCACGCTGGAACGGCTGATGGCCATGCCGCTCGGCAAGCTCGACCTGCTCGCGGGGTACGCGATCGCGTTCGGCCTGGTCGCCTGCGTCCAGGTGACCGTGGTGCTGATCATCTCGCTGACCTGGCTCGGGGTGAGCACGCCCGGCTCGGCGGTGCCGATGGCGGTCGTCGCCGTCCTCGACGCGATCCTGGGCATGTCGCTCGGCCTGTTCGCCAGCGCCTTCGCCCGCTCGGAGTTCCAGGCCGTGCAGTTCATGCCGGCGTTCGTGCTGCCGCAGGCGCTGCTGTGCGGCCTGGTCGTGGCCCGCAGCGCGATGACCCCGGTGCTGCGCTGGCTGTCCGACGTGCTGCCGCTCTCCTACGCGGTGGACGCCATGCAGCGGATCGCCGCCAGCGCGTCATGGACCAGCGCGATCAGCGCCGATGTCGCCGTCATCCTCGCGTTCACTGCCGCCGCCCTGGTCGGCGGCGCACTCACCCTCCGCCGTAGCACCCGCTGACGCGTGTAGGGTGCCCAGTATGCGCAACGTTGAGCCCGAGGTTTACCTGGTCGCGCGGCCCGAAGTCGACTACGAAGCGCTCGCCGCCTACCTGCGCGAGGTAGGCGGGGAAAGCTGGCTCGAGCGGCTGGACCGTGACCAGCTCGGCAACGACGCGCAGAACCTCGCCGAGTTCGCAGGGAAGATGTGCTACCGCTCCTGGGAGCCGGGCCTGAACCCGAACGTCCGCCGGGTCCGTGACGATCAGGTCAAGTACCTGGAGAACATCCTGCGCAGCGGGCACGGCTCTGTTCTCGAGCACGTCAGCTTCACGTTCGTGCTGCATAACGTCAGCAGAGTTTTCACCCATGAGCTCATACGGCACCGTCCGGGAACGGCTATCTCGCAAGAGTCGCTGCGGTTCGTTCGGCTTGATGAATTGCCTTTCTGGTTCCCGCAGTGGGCACGGGAAGACCCGGAGCTCATGAAGCGCGGCACGGCCCTGCTCGCCGAGATGGAAGCATTCCAGCACTGGATGGCGGAGCATTTCCGGCTGGACGACGACGACGTGAAGATGCACGAGAAAAAGCACAAGACCTCGTTCATGCGCCGCTTCGCCCCGGACGGGGTGGCGACCGGCCTGGTCTGGACCGCGAACATCAGGGCGCTGCGGCACACGATCGAAATGCGCACCGATCCCGGTGCCGAAGAGGAGATCCGCCTGGTGTTCGGGAAGATCGGGGAGATCATGCGCGCGGAGGCGCCGGCGCTGTTCGGCGACTATCAGGTGACCGACGGGGCATGGCTGCCCGGCTGGCGCAAGGTCTGAGGCAGGTCGAAGCGCAGCCGCTCGGCGGGCGCGCCGAGCGTCCGCAGCACCTCGACTGTCTTGTCGATCATGGCGTCCGGGCCGCTGATGTACACGTCCCGGTCTTCCCAGCGGGCCTGCCCCGCGAGCACGGGGATCGTGCCGTACCTGGCGCTGTCCGTCCGCTCGTGTGACGTCGCCGGGATTACCTGCAGCCACGGGAAGTCCAGTTCCATCCGGCGCAGCGCGGGCAGATCGTACAGCTCGGATTCGGTCCGGGCGCCGTAGTAGAGGACGATCTCGCGCCGCTCGCCGGTGCCGGTGATCGCCTCGGCGATGGCCTTCAGCGGGGCCAGCCCTGTGCCGCCGGCCAGGCACAGCACGGGGCGCCGCGACTCGGGGTCCGGCGTCATCTCGCCTTCGGCCTGGCCGAGCAGCAGCATGTCGCCGGCCTTCAGGTGATGCACGAGCGCGGTGCTGACCAGCCCGCCGGCGACCGCACGCACGTGCAGCGTGAGCGAGCCGTCGTCGCGGGGCGCGTTGGCGATCGAGTAGCTGCGCCACAGCCTCGGCCAGCGCGGGGTCTGTACCCACAGGTGCTGGCCGGGCAGGTGCGGGAACGGCTCCGACGGCTGCACGGTCAGCACGGCGACCTGCGGGGTGCGCAGCTCGTAGGCGGTGACCTCGGCGGTCCACCACGCCGGCGCGTGCGCGGCATCCTCCTCGGCCGCGGCGAGCATGATCTCGACGGCGCGGTCGAGCGCCGCCTCCCAGTAGTCGCCGGCCCCCGCGCCCTGACCGCGCCGCGCGAACTTGTCGGCCGTCGCCAGCAGCGCCGCCTTCACCGCCGCGTAGTGCTCCTTCCGCACCCCGTACTTGCGGTGCGCGCGGCCGAGCTCGCCAAGATAGCGGGTGAGCTCGGCGTCGGCCGTTGCCCTCCCGCTGACCATCTCCGGGGGCATTGCGACTATCCTGCATAGCGCTTCGTAAAGTCGCTGTCGCTGAGTGTGCATAGCAGCCGGGAACATGGCGCCGATCTCGGGTTCGGCGGCAAACAGATGTGCGTAGAAATAGCTGATCGCCGCATCAGAGACAGCCTTGTTCAGGAAGAATGGCGGTGTGCCCGGGGCGGGGGTCCCTGACCCGTCGGACGGTTGCGTCACAGCGCTCAGTGTTGCACCCACGGCAGAGTGTCACAAGGGAATCCCGCACGACGGGATAGGCATAGCGTGATTGGCGAGGAGGGCGTGATGGGCCGTCCGATCATCGGTATCACGAGCGAGCTCGAAGCGGCTCACTGGGGAGACTGCATCCGGGAGGCCGTGATCTCGCCCGTCAGCTACACGCGTGCCGTCGAACGGGCTGGCGGTGCGCCCGTGGTGCTGCCGCCTGTGCCGCCTGAATCGGTAAGCGCCCTGGTCGCGGGGCTGGGCGGGCTTGTCTTCACTGGCGGCAGGGATCTCGACCCCGCGCTGTACCGGCAGCAGCGGCTGGACGTGACCGACCT
>JASHXJ010000399.1 GCA_030043595.1 Trebonia sp. | reverse complement strand
GCACAGCGAGCTCGGCGTGGCGACCTCGGGAGCGACGTTCTTCCGGTCGATCGGCGGGTCGTTCGGCACCGCGATCTTCGGCGCGATCTTCTCCAACGTGCTGGTCGGCAACCTGGCCAGCCACCTGCACGGGATACCCCTGCCGAGCGGCTTCGCCAGCGCGGACATCACTCCGGCGCTGCTGAGCCACCTGCCCGTCGCGGTGCACGACGGCATCGTGGCCGGCTACGCGCAGTCGATCCAGACCGTGTTCCTCGTCGCGGTCCCGATCGCGGCGCTGGCGTTCCTGGCGACCTGGCTGATACCGCAGGTGGAGCTGCGCCGGTGGCCGGCGGCGGGGCCGGACACGCCGGACGTGCCTGAGGTGCCCGGGGCGGACGCGGTCGCGGCGTAGCCGTGGCTTAGCCCACCCGCTGGCCGGTGACGACGTACCCGCCCGCGGCCCAGACCAGGTGCTGGAACTCGCCCGCGCTCAGCAGCCGCCCGTCCGCGACCCCGGCGGGCGCCGCGCCGGGCGAGAAGAACACCCCGTCGCACCGCTCGCAGTACCAGGCCGCCTGCCAGACCGCGAGGGCTCGCGGCATCCCCCGCCGGACCCGGGCGGCGCCCGCCCGGCGGGCGGCGGCCCAGCCGTAACAGGCGACCGCGTACGCGAAGCAGACGATGGCCGCGATGAGCGCGGGGCCGGAGGCCGCCCCGCCGACGGCGGCGCGAACCCAGATTGCCGCCGCGCCCGCCACCCCGCAGATCGTGCCGGCCCAGGCGAGCCGGTCCACCGACTTGAGGACGGGCCACGGGCTGAGCAGCGTTCGCGCTTCCTCCGCGTACACCACCGACACCTGCCGGATGTGGTCCTGGCCCCCGTGCCTGGGGCAGGACACCGCGAGGGATTGCGCGGATTGCTCCACGATGCGTGCTCCGGAGTACGTCATGGCTGCTGGACCTGATATACCCGGATCGCGGCGTCGGCATTCGCGGCGACCACTACGACACCACGGCTGTGACGGAGGAGTTGATGAGGTCCCAGTCGATTCCCACGCCGAGGCCGGGACCCGTGGGGGCGTGCACGTTGCCCTCGGGGTCGACGCGGAAAGGCTCGGTCAGCCCGTAGCTGAAGTGGGCCAGGCTGTGATCGCCGGACCGGTTGAACGCCAGCACCTCCAGCCACTCGCAGTTGTCGATCGCCATCATCACGTGCCGGGCCGCCACGTTGTTGAGGGCGTTATAGGAGTCATGCACCTCGCAGTTCATGCCGAACGCCTCGGCCAGGTGCGCGATCTTCATCAGGCCGGTGATGCCGCCCTTGATGACGACGTCGCCGCGCAGGAAATCGGTCGCGCCCGCGGTGATCCACGGCGGCAGCGACGTCAGGCCGCCGGGGGTGATCTCGGTGGCAAGCAGCGGGATGCTCAGGTGGCGGGCGAGGCGCTGGTAGCCGTGGATGTCGTGGTCCGGCAGCGGGTCCTCGTACCAGAAGTAGCCGAGGTCCTGGATGGCCTGGCCGACCCTGAGGGCCTGCGGGTAGTCATAGCTCCACGAGGAGTCGAGCATGAGCGTCATCTCGTCGCCGACGGCTGACCGCACGGCTTCGCAGGCCGCGATGTCGAAGGCGACCGGCGGCGCGGAGCCGGGTGGCAGCCAGGGGCCGCGCGGCGGGTGCAGCTTGTACCCGCGCCAGCCTTGCCCGCGCCAGTAGACGGCTTCATCGGCGTACTCCCCCGTCGTCTGGTGGTGGGCGGAGGAGTAGTACGCCGGGATCCGGTCCCGGCAGGTGCCGAGCAGCCGGTGGACGGGCAGCCCGGCGGCCTTGCCTGCGATGTCCCACAGCGCGACGTCGACGGTGCCCACGGCGTGCGGGCTGAGATGGTGGACCAGGCCGGCCATCCGGCGCCAGTGCGCGCCGATGTCGAGGGGGTCGGCGCCGGCCAGCCATGGCTTGATGACCGAGACGATCTGCTCGGCGATCGCGTCAGGCCCGGGACCGGGGCTCGACAGGAAGGCGTTTCCCTCGATGCCCTCATCGGTGGTGACGCGCAGCACGCCAAGCGGTACGCGCCGGCCCCTGGGCCCGAACGACGCGGACGCGGTGGCAGCCCGCTCGTGCAGGACGACCGTGACATCAGTGATCAGCACGCCCGCATACGCTACTCTCTGCCGCATGGCAGGACAGCGGCGGGTTTGCGTAACCGGAGCCACCGGCCTGGCCGGCCGGGCGGTCGTCCAGGAGCTCCGCGAGCACGGCTACGACGTGGTGGCGACGGACATCGCCGTCACCAGGCAGGACCTGGGGGACGGCACGATCCGGGCGGACCTGACCGACTACGGGCAGGCGACCGAGGTGCTCAGGGGGACCGGCGCCGTCGTCCACCTGGCGAACATCCCGGCGCCCGGCCTGAGCACGCCGGCGGTCACGTTCAACGCGAACATCACGATGAACTTCAGCGTGTTCCACGCCGCCGCCCGCCTCGGCCTGGGGCGGGTGGTGTGGGCGTCGAGCGAGACCACGCTCGGCCTGCCCTTCGGCGTCGGCGTACAGCAGTCGCCGGACCTGGAGACCGACGGCCTCCCGCCGCGCTACGTTCCGGTGGACGAGGACCACTACCCGGTGCCGACGAGCACGTACGCGCTGTCGAAGGTCGCGAGCGAGACGGTCGCCGAGCGCATCGCCCGGTGGTCAGGGATCCCCTTCGTCGCGCTGCGCTTTTCCAACATCATGGCTCCCGCCGACTACGAGGAATTCCCCTCGTTCTGGCAGGACCCGCACCTCCGGCAGTGGAACCTGTGGGGCTACGTGGACGTCCGGGACGTGGCGGCGTCCTGTCGCCTGGCTCTGGAGGCGCCAGCCGAGGCGGTCGCTGCCAGCCCGAGCTTCATCGTCGCCGCCGCGGACACGGTGATGAACCGCCCGTCGGCGGCGCTGCTCGCCGAGGTCTTCCCCGGCGTCCCGGTCACTCGGCCGGCCGGCGAGTTCGGCACACTGCTCGCGATCGACCGGGCCCGGCAGGTGCTCGGCTACGAGCCGCGGCACTCCTGGCGCGACCACGTGTCCCCGTCCTGAGCCAGGTCCCGACCCAGGTGCCGGGCCGGCGCCGAGCGGTCAGGCGTCCCGGCGCAGCAGCAGGTAACCGCAGGCGGCCAGCAGGACCGCGGTCCACACGCAGAAGACGCCGAAGCCCTGCCAGGGGGAGAGCACGTCGGCCGGCTGCTGGGCGGTCTGCCCGATCAGCACCCCGGCGACGGTGGGCAGGTAGCCGTGCACGTGGTTGGCGATCGTCCCGGGGATCAGCGTGATCAGCGGCGGCACCACGATGACCAGCGCGATCACGGTGGCGATGGCACCCGCGGTGTGCCTGATCAGGCCGCCAATCGCCATCGCGAACAGGCCGAGCACGGTGAGGTACAAGATCGCGCCGATGCAGGCACGGGTGACCCCGGGCTGGGACAGCGTGATCGAGACGTGGCTGCTCAGGATCGAGGTGCTGATGAAGAACACCGCGAACACGGTGATCGTGCTCATCACCAGGTCAATCAGGGCGAACACGATGGCCTTGGCGGCCAGCATCGGAATCCGCAGCGGCACCGCGAGCAGCGAGGCGCGGATCGCGCCCGTGGAGTACTCGCTGCTGATCACGATCACGCCGAGCACGCAGATGGCCAGCTGGCCAAGGCCGAACCCGGGGCCGAACAGCACCGCGGTCGGGTCGGTGTGCAGCGTGATCTGGTTGGGGTGCGGCCCGGGCCTGGTCCAGTTGTTGCTCACGACGACCGCGACGAGGGTGCTGAAGCCGATCGCGACGACGACGAACGCCAGGAGCGACCAGACGGTGGAGCGGACCGAGCGGATCTTCGTCCATTCGGCGGCGAGCAGCCCGGCGGTCACGACGTCCTCGTATCGCCGAATTCGACGCTGCCGGCGGTCAGTTCCATGAACGCCTCCTCGAGCGAGGGCAGCTGGGGTGTCAGTTCGTGCAGCACTACCGAGGCCGACGCGGCCAGCTCGCCGATCCGCGGCGCCTCCAGGCCGGTGACGACCATGCCGCCGTCCTGGTCCTGCGTGACCTTGCCGCCCTCGTCGACGATCAGCTCGCGCAGCCGGGCCTGATCGGGCGTGCGGACCAGCACCGAGCGCTCAGAACTGCGCTGGATGAACTCCTGGGTCGAGGACTCGGCGATCAGCGCCCCGCGGCCGATCACGACGAGATGGTCGGCGGTCACCGCCATCTCGCTCATCAGGTGGCTGGACACGAAGACCGTGCGGCCCTCGCTCGCTAGCTGCCGCATGAAGTTGCGGACCCAGCGGATGCCCTCGGGGTCGAGCCCGTTGCCCGGCTCGTCGAGCAGCAGGACCTTCGGATCCCCGAGCATGGCCGCCGCGATGCCGAGCCGCTGGTTCATGCCGAGCGAGAACCCGCCGGCCCGCTTGCCGGCCACGTCGCTCAGGCCGACCAGCTCGAGCACCTCGTCCACTCGCCTGGCCGGAATGTCCTGGGTCTGCGCGAGGAAGAGCAGGTGGTTGCGCGCGCTGCGGCCAGGGTGCACGCTGCGCGCCTCGAGCAGCGCTCCGACCCGGGTGAGCGGTCTGCTCAGCTGCTTGTAGGCGAGTCCGCCGATCGTGGCCGTCCCGCTGTCCGGCCAGTCCAGACCGCAGATCAGGCGCATGGTGGTGGACTTGCCCGCGCCGTTCGGACCGAGGAAACCGGTCACCCGGCCCGGCTCGACAGTGAACGACAGGTGATCGACGGCGACCTTGTCGCCAAATCGCTTGGTGAGCTCTCGGGCCTCGATATGCCCCGGTGCTTCGGCCACGCGCCATAGCATGCCCGCTCTCACGTACTAACGCAAACGCGACACTGCTTCCCGCTCTTGACTTTGCACTGCAAAGCAACATAGCTTTGCAGTGCAAAGCTATGAAAAGAGGGCTGTCATGAAGACCCAGCGTGTCACCTCGCTCGTCGCGCTGCTCGTGCTCGCGATCACCGCTTGCCTGACGTCGGCCTGCGGGAGCAGCAGCCCGGCGAGCACGCTGCAGGCGCGGCTGCTGTCGCTCGCTGACCTGCCCGCCGGCTGGGCGGCGGCGCCCGCGAACTCGGACAGCACGCAGACCAGCGCGCCGTGCCTTTCCAGCGTGTCCGGGAACGCGCAGGCGGGGACGTACGCGACGGCGGCTTTCGTGGAGGGCACGTCGGTCCCGTCACTCGGTGAGGAGCTGAGCAGTGGCCCGCACGCGCAGCAGCGGTGGCAGACCCTCAACCGCGATCTGGCGGGCTGCCGGACCGCCACGATCACCATCGCGGGCAAGAAGGTCACGGCCAGCATCGCGCCGCTGTCCTTCCCCCGTGTCGGCACCACGTCCGCTGCGTTCGCGTGGACCCTCACGGTGGCGGGGATCCGCGTTGGCGTCGACCTCATCCTCTTCCAGGCCGGCCCGTACGCGGGCTATCTCACCTACTCCGACCTGGGATCGTCGGCCATCCCGACGGTGCAGGCCTTCGCCGACGCGGCGGCCGCGAAGGCGAAGACGGGATCGACGGCTCCGGTCCCTGGCTCGGTCTCGATCGCGTCCGCGCCGGTGCAGACCGCTAACACCGCGCTGGGCGCCGTCGCCTACCGCGTCATCGGCAGCGGGCCGCCCCTGGTCCTGATCATGGGCTACGGCGGCACCATGCAGACCTGGGACCGGCGCCTCGTCAACGCCCTGGCCGAGGAGCACCGTGTCGTGATCTTCGACAACGCCGGCATCGGCGGCACGGCGGCCCTGCCAGCGCCGCTGACCATCGACGCGATGGCCAACCAGACCAGCGCCCTCATCACCGCGCTCGGCCTCGGCCGCACCGACGTCCTCGGCTGGTCGATGGGCACCATGATCGCCCAGGCCCTCGCGGTCCTGCACCCGGACCAGGTGAGCCGCCTCGTCCTGTGCGCCGGCTACCCCGGCAACGGATCGGCGGTGCGGCCCGCCCAGCAGGCGATCAACGCTCTCAACAGCGGCAACCAGCAGCAGGTGATGGCCGACCTGTTCCCCGCGGGCCAGACCGCCGCGCAGGACGCCTACCTGGCGGCGATCTCCAGCTACCCGGCCGCCGCCCCGGCCCCGGCGGGCATCGTCTCGGACCAGGGGACCGCGGTGACCGGATGGTGGGCCGGCGACGACGCGGCCGGGAACCGGACCGGCACGATCGCGGTGCCCACGCTCATCGCCGACGGCACCGCCGACCGGCTCGACCCGCTCGCCAACAGCCAGACCCTCGCCACCCTCATCCCCGGGGCCAGGCTCGTGCTCTACCCCGACGCGGGCCACGCCTTCCTCTTCCAGGACGAGGCGGCCTTCGTCCCGGTGATCGAATCGTTCCTCGGCTGAGCGCCTCGGCGGATCCTCGGCAGGAGAGGCGGGTGTGACCACGCGGGGCCGGGGCGGTGTCGTCCGCGGGCGGGCATACTGGGCGCTGTGCAGGAGACCGAAGCACGGGAGTGGCTGGCCGCGCTGCCGGCGCAGTTGCGGGCGCAGCGTCGGATCATGGAGCGGCTGCTGGATCTGTGCCTGGCACAGCCCGCGGCACGGGTGTTCCTTGTGAGCTGCTCGATCGGGCGCGGGGCGGCCGATGAGCTGTCGGACGTCGACTGTTACCTCGGGTGCCAGCCCGAGCTCGTCGATGAGATGATCGCCGCGGTGCGCGCCGCGCTCCCTCAGATGGGCGAGCTGGTGGATGTGCTGGCGCACGCCTTCCGCGGGATGACGCGGATCGTGGCCCAGTTCTCCGGGTGCGTTCAGCTCGATCTCGTGGTGGCTGCCGCGATAGAAGGACGCGCTCCGGACGAGGTGGTCCTGTTCGACCCGGACGGGCTGATGAGCAGCGACCGCGTGGTCCGCTCCGACATCGTCACGGCGGAGGACGTCTTCGAATGGGCCTTCCTCGGCTGGGAGGCGCTCGCCAACGTCGTCAAGTACCTGCGGCGGGGATCGCTCTGGGAGGCGCTGGCGCGGCTGGATCAGGCCCGCGACAGGATATGGGCGCTGTGGGCGGCGGCGCGCAAGGCGCGCTACCCGGTCTTCGGGCTGTCGCAGGTGCTTGACCGCGATCCCGGCGACCTCCCGGACGGCATCGAGGCGACCGTCGCCGGCCTGGACGCGGCCGCGCTGCGCGCGGCCGCTATCGCCTCCGCCGGGGTGCTCAGCCAGGTGAGCCAGCACGCGGCGCAGGTATATGCCGCCGCCGTGCCAGACGCGCTCGCCCGGCATGTCACGGCGCTGCTGCAGCCCGCCCGGTAAGCCACATCCGCACGTTGCCGCGACGGGTGACAGTCAGTGGAACGCTTTCCAGCTGAATTTCATCGTGACGGAATCCACTGCCGATGCGGCCGACAGGACATCGGCGCCGTTGAACATCGTAATCTGCTCGTTGGCGGCGCCCTGATAGGAAACGTAGCCGCCGGACACCGTGCGAGCGTAAGCATCGGTTACCTGAGCCGTGCCGTAATCGGCGAGGTCCGGCAGCTTGCCGATGACCGTCGGCCGCTCCATGATCCACTCTGCCTCGGCGCCCGCCACGGTTGTCGTGCCTCGCGGCGTGTAAAGGTAGCCGGACGAAACGCCAGCGGTCAGGTTCATGACCAGGAAAACCCCGGACGAGCCGTTCAGCGAGGGCATCTGGCCCGCGTCGGCCACCCACACCTGACAGGCGATCTCATCACCGGGGCGCACGGGAAAGTTCGCGATCTGCTGCTCGTCCTGCTGCTGAGGCAGGAACTGGGTCCAGGCGTAATAGGTGGACAGTGACCACGACAACCCGAGAACCGAGACCGTGACGTTCTGCTGCTGCGTCCCCGCCTGGACCAGATCGGGGGTCTGGCCACCGTCGAGCCCGATCCAGAATGAGCTGAATGTCGCGGCGTTGGCTTCCCCGGTCACGCTGGGCACCACCCACCTGCCGGTCACCCAGTCGTAGGTCCCTGCCGCGCCGTGCAGCTCGAAGCCGCTCCAGTTCGCTGAGGATGATGGCGAGCCGGCGACATTCGCCCGCACGGCGTGCGTGATATCGGGCCGGGGTACCGTGCGCGGCTCTATGCGCAGCACAGGCGCGGACACCATCCGCTGCCACGTGCTGAACGCCGCGGGTGCCATGGCGGCGTCCGGACGGATGGGGTAGCCGCGCTGGAGGAGCTCTCCGTCCGTGAGGTTCACGGCGTCCTGCGGGCTCAGCGCAGGCTGGACTCGCGTTTGGTCGGCCGGCTGCCAGCTCGGCCCGGCGGCCGGCGGAAAGGGCATTTGCGCAACCGGTTCCCGCGCCGAGCGAAGCTCAAGAACGTGCTGGGCGGTCTCGCCGTCCGCGTCGGCGTCGATGCTCACTTCCGCGTTAGAGCCTTGCTCTTCCGGCGGGCGGATATACAGGTCCAGGAATCCGTCAGGGGTGGCCAGCGCAAGGAAGGACACGGGGGCGCCGTTGTCGCCGGCGCGCAGGGTACAACTGGCGTTCGGCAGCGTCGGGACCCGCACCTGAGTGGTCAGGCCCGGCAGGAGGGTGTAACGGTAGATCTGCTGAATCCCCGGCGGGTCGCTCATGAGTCAATTATTTAATCACCGGGACAACCGCTGTCTGCGGGCAGAACTGACGCATCTCGTGGAGAACCTAGCTGACCTGCACGACCACCGGGCCGCCGCTTGGGTCTACCCGGGTCAGCCATGCCGCGCTGAGGTAAACCGGGCGTCCCGGTATCAGCCGCCGTGGGCCGGACCGGGCGAGCACGCGGGCATCCTGGCACACCTCCAGCCTCGCCACGCCGCGGACCTGCGCGGTCCGCAGCGTGAAGCGGCCGAGCGGCGGCGCGACGCCGGGAGTCACCCAGTTCGGCGAGACCCACAGCAGCGGGGACTCGGCCTGGACCGGGACCCGCGCGGCGCCGCCCGGCTGTCCGGCGAGAAACCGCGCGATATGCCGGGCGGCGTGCCGGCCGGAGCGGGCGGCGACACCGGCGGTCTCCGCCGGGTGCACCAGGTTCCCCGCGGCGAAGACGCCGCTCGCCGACGTGGCGAGCGCCGCGTCGACCGCGGGGCCGCGCGTGCCCGGGTCCATCGCGAGTCCGGCGGTCCGCGCCAGCACGTGGTCCGGGATCCAGTCGCCAGTGAACACCACGAGGTCACACGCGACGAGCCGGCTCGCCTCGGTCCGCAGGTCCGCGAGTTCCACGCCGGCTAGCCGGCCGGCACGGCCCACGATCTGGCGCACGGCGGTCCGCGTCCACACCGGCGTCCGCCAGCGCAGCGCGGCGGCGAGCCGGAACGCGGCGTACGTCTGATGCCGCTCGTGCTCGGTGACCAGGGCCACCACGCGCGCGCCCGCGTGGGCGAGGGTCAGCATCGCCGAGAAGCTGACGTGTTCGGCCCCGACGACGAGCGCCCGCCCGGACAGGCGCTCGCCGTTGAGGTAAACCCGCTGCTGCAGCTCACCGGTGGTCAGCACGCCGACGGGCCGGTCACCGGGGACGAGCCGCGCCGCGCGCGGGCGCTCCCGGCAGCCGGTCGCCAGCAGGACGGCGGCAGCGCGGACGGTCTCGGCGCCCGCCTCGCTGGTGAGCGTGGCGGTCACGCCTGCACGGGCGATGGCCAGGTCCGTCACCGTGCA
>JASHXJ010000398.1 GCA_030043595.1 Trebonia sp. | reverse complement strand
TCATGGCGCAGGCTGCAGCGAGACGTCGGGTCCAAACCATTTCTGCGTGTTTATGAAATGCTGATTAAGAATGTAGAGGGCCGCGAGAAGTCGCCGCCAGATCCAGATATAATCCAGCGCGTTCTCGCCGTTCCGCCTTCTACCTGACCCCTTTACCTGGCAGAATGCTCCGCGATCGCGTCCATGAGCTGGCGAATCACGTCGGCGACTTCGACTGGAGCGTTTAGCACGATGTCTGCCTCGGCGGCGACAGCATCTCCCGATTCGGTATTGCGTACGGCGACGGCGACACCCAGAAAGTCCGGATCCGCATCCGTGCGATTGCGTAGCGCGCCGAACGCTGCGATATCGGAGATGTCGTCACCGAAGTACCAGCCGACCCGGCTGTCTTCGGTCTCAGTGCGTACTATATCGCCCTTGCTGCGCTTTACCGGAGGCTTCAGCTCTACGATCATACGTCCTTCCTGAAGTATCGCTCCGGTTGCCGCGGCGGCTTGCCGTGCCCATTGCTCGACTTCGGTGCGGCAGGAGGGCTTCCGGCGATAATGCAGACTCAGCCTGAAATCCTGCTCTTCCACCAGGACCTCCGGCGGCAGCTCACGATTCGCCCGACGCGTCAATTCCGCGATTACGGAACGGAACTGCTCAGCCCGGGGATCGGTTACCAGCTTCGAGTCCACGTATGACTCCAGACCATATTGCCCGTACAGGCGGATGGCAGGTATATCGTCGAACCGCGACCGGAGAAACGCGACGGGTCTCGCCGATACGACGCATACCCGTGCAACGGCCTTTGTCAGCAGGCCGACAGCGTCCTTTACCTCGGGTACCGGCTGAACTGTCACCGGATCCTCTTGAATATCGGCGACGGTTCCGTCGAAGTCGAAAAAAAAGACACTTTCACAGGCGTGCTGCGCGGTCTGGTCTATCACCTCAGTGACCACAGCGCCCCTTCCCGGAAGGCGGTTGCGGGCCATCCATCGAGCCAGTCGCGTCAAGAGTAACTAGCGGTCTCCGGCCACGTCGAGAGGACACAAGTCCCAAGTTGCCTGATCGGAAGGGTCGTACTGAAGCGTCTGGGGCGTCCGAGCAGGTTGTGGAGGGTGGGGCTGACGTGGCTATCGTCGTCTCGTCGGCTTGTGTGCCGGCGCAGCCAGCAGCGCCGCGACGGGCCGGGGCCAGCTGGCAGGCGACGAGACCGGAAATAGCGGTCTTCACCCATCCATCCGTGAATTCCCCGGGCGGGCACGCTGTGCTCACCGAATGACAGCACGTTAGCCTGGGTGAGCCATTGGGGATCGTTCGGGATAAAGAAAAGAGATGTATGTGTGCCGGCCGCTAGCCGCGGGCCAGGAACTCCTCTATGGAGACGGCCAGCGCTACCGGAGTTTCGAACATCGGGTAATGGCCGCTGCCGCGGAGCACCTCGAGTTCGGAATTGGGGTACACGTGCAGCCAGGTCTGCTCCATGAACTCGGACGGCTGCGACGGGTCGTACTCGCCGGTTATCACCTTGACGGGGACCTCGGCGCCCTTGACCTGGGCGACGATGTCGGCGCGGGCCCACGAGTCCAGGTAGCCGCGGACCGCCTCCGGGTCGGAGTTGTCGAGCGAGTGCTGGACGATCGCGGCGAGGAAGGCCGGGGGCAGCCGGTTGCCGGTCGCGAAGTTGACGATCGCCGTGCGCTTTTCCGGGCTGGCCGCCGCCCCCGCGAACAGCGCCCATTCCGCCTCGCCGAGCGGGAGGCCGCTGGCCGGGACCGGGGCCACTCCGACCAGCCGGCGCACTCGCTCCGGTGCGCGCAGCAGCACGTGCTGGATCGCGACCCCGCTCATCGAGTGCCCGACCAGCGAGAACCGGTCCCAGCCGAGGTCGTCGGCCACGCCGATCGCGTCGGCGGCCGCCTCGGCCATCGTGTAGCGGCCCGGCTCGCCCTTGTGCGACCCGTAGCCGCGCAGGTCGGTGAACACGTAGCTGTAATCCGTGGTGTTCAGGTACCCGGGCAGGTGGCCCCAGCCGAGGGCGGACCCGAACCACCCGTGCAGGGCGAGAACATGATGATCCCCGGACCCGACCTTGACGTATGCGCCAGCCATGCGAATTAACCTAACGGAAATTCCGCGACAATCCAGACCACACGGCGTCGTAGTCTTTCTGCCGGTGTCTCGCCTCCATCGCCTGGCGGGTTGGCACGATCATCCACCGGCTTTCGAACATGAACGCCAGCGTGCCGTCGAGTTTTTGCGGTTTAAGGGCCGCCGTGCTCGCTTGTGCGTAGGTTTGCGCGTCGGGGCCGTGCGAGGCGAATGTGTTGTGCAGGCTCGCGCCGCCGGGCGCGAACCCCTCGGCCTTGGCGTCATAGACGCCGCGGACGAGGCCCATGAATTCGGACATGACGTTGCGGTGGAACCAGGGCGGGCGGAACGTGTCCTCGCCGACCAGCCAGCGCGGCGCGAAGATCACGAAGTCCGCGTTGGCGAGGCCTGGCGTGTCACTGGGACTGGTGAGGACGGTGTAGATCGACGGGTCGGGGTGGTCGAAGCTGACCGTGCCGAGCACCATGTAGTTCGCCGTGTCGTACTTGTACGGCGCGTAGTTCCCGTGCCAGGCCACCACGTCGAGGGGCGAGTGGTCGTAGTCGGCCGCCCAGAGGTTGCCGCCGAACTTCTGCACGACCGAGACGGTGTGGCTGCGCTCCTCGTAGCTCGCGTGCGGCGTCCTGAAATCGCGCTCGTTGGCCAGGCCATTGGCGCCGATGGGGCCTCGTTCGGGAAGGGTGAAGGCGGCGCCGAAGTTCTCGCACAGGTAGCCGCGGGCTCCGCCTGTGTCGGGCAGTTCGACGCGGAACCTGATGCCACGGGGTATGACAGCGATCTCGCCCGGGCTCACGCGCAGCGGGCCGAGCTCGGTGTGCAGGATGACGGCGCCCAGCTCTGGCACGAAGAGCAGCTCGCCGTCGGCGTCGACGAAGTAGCGGTCCCGCATGTCCCTGTTGGCCGCGTACAGGTGCACGGCCATGCCGCTGCGGGTCCTGACGTCGCCGTTGCCCGCGACCGTGTAAAGGCCGTCGATGAAGTCGCGCGGGTCGTCCTGGACCGGGAGCGGCAGGGGGTCCCAGCGGAGCCGGTTGGGGTCGGGCTCGATCTCGTCGAACGGCGTGCTCTTCAGGTGCTTGTTGTCGATTCGCGTGAAGGCGGCGTGCTTCGCGCTCGGCAGGATCCGGTATACCCAGGTCCGCCGGCTGACCGCGCGGGGCTGGGTGAAGGCGGTGCCGCTGATCTGCTCGGCGTAGAGGCCGAGAGGTGCCTGCTGCGGAGAGTTGAGGCCGGCTGGCAGTGCCCCGTCGACCGCCTCGCTGGCGAACTCATTACCGAACCCGGTCGCGTAGCGGTACTCGTCGTCGGCCATCGCGGTGCCTCCTCGCTGCCGGTTCGCCGCCTGGCTGACGGCTGCCTTACCTGATCATGCCCGCCTGATCACGCCCCTTTGATCATGCCCCGTGGCGGACAAGGGAGTCCTGGCCAAAGTCACTGGTAACCATCATGGGCGGCAGGCAAAGATTGATCGTTATGTGGTGAGCTTCACCGGTCATGTTGAGTTAACAGCAGTTACCGTAGACGCGAGCACCTACTCAGGAGTAATCCGGAGGTTACTGACGCGCGGGAGGTTTTGATGGCCGGCGACCGTTGGCTGACCTTCGACTGCTACGGCACGATCGCTGACTGGAACACGTGCATGCGGCAGGCTCTGGAACCAGCCGCCGGGGCTGCCTCCGCAGCCTTGCTGACGGCCTATCACCAGGCCGAATTGGTGCTCGAGGCGGGGCCGGGCTACCTGGCCTACCGGGACGTGCTCACCTCCGGGCTGCGCTGGGCCGCGCGGCGTCTCGGCATTCCGGTGGACGCGGAGCAGGCCGGGGCGCTCGTGCACGCCTGGCCGGAGATGACGGTGTTCGCGGACGCCGGCCCGGCGCTGGCGGCGCTGGCCGCGGCGGGGTGGCGGCTGGCGATCCTCACCAACTGCGACGAGGACCTGTTCGCGACGACCGCGCCCAGGCTGCCGGTGGCCTTCGACCTCGTCGTGACGGCCGAGCAGGTGCGGTCGTACAAGCCGGACCTGGCGCATTTCCGCCGGTTTGTGGAAATAACCGGCGCCACGCCGGAGAACTGGATTCACGTCGCGAACAGCTGGGTGCATGACATCTTTCCTGCCGCGAGGATGGGGCTGCGTTCGGTGTGGGTGGACCGCGACCTCACCGGGCACCCCGCCAAGCTCGCCGACCGGCGGATCACCGCGATGCGCCGTCTCCCCGAGACGGTCGCCGACGTCGCCGTCATGCCGCCATGGCCGGCCCGGTTACGGGGCCGGCCCGGTTAGTGGAGCCGACCCGGTTACGGGCACGACAGGTTACGGCCGGACACGGAGCGCGCGCCCGTCGTATTGTCGAGTAATCGATGTCGCCAGAGAGCACCTGGGGAGGATTGTCCATGACCAGCGCCGACCTGCTTGTTGACGCGTTCGGCCGGATACGGGAAACGGTCAGTTACACCGTCTACGGCCTCAACCCCGCGCAACTGGCGTACCGGATCGCCGCGGACGCGAACCCGGTCGGCTGGCTGATCTGGCACCTCACGCGGGTTCAGGATGACCATGTCGCGGCTGCCTTCAGCCGGCCGCAGGTGTGGTCGGCGGGCGGATGGGCCGCGCGCTTCGGCCTGCGGGCCGGCTCGATGGACACCGGCTACGGGCACACCAGCCAGCAGGTCGCCGCCGTCACCGCGGCCATCGCCTCGGCCGACCTGCTGGCGGACTACCACGAGGCGGCGTACGACCAGACCGTCAAGCTGGTGTCCGGCATCACCGACGCCGACCTGGAGCGTGTCGTCGACACGTCCTGGCATCCGGCGGTCACGCTCGGGGTGCGGCTGGTCAGCGTGATCAACGACGACCTGCAGCATGCCGGGCAGGCCGCCTTCCTGCGCGGAATCCTGCTCCGCGGCACGGTCTGAGGCCCGCCTGGGGTACCGTGCGGAGCATGCGGATCGGCCTGTTCGTGACGTGCCTGACCGACACGCTGTTCCCCGACACTGGCAAGGCCGTGGTCACGGTGCTGGAGCGACTCGGGCACCAGGTGGAGTTCCCGATGAGCCAGTCCTGCTGCGGGCAGATGCACTTCAACACCGGCTACCGGCGCGAGGCGGCACCGATGGTCCGCGGATTCGCGGCCGCGTTCGGCGGCTACGAGGCGATCGTCACCCCGTCGGCGTCGTGCGCCGCCATGGTCCGCGAGTACCACCCCGTCCTGGCCGTGGGTGACCCTGTCCTCGCCCGCCGCGTCGGCGAGCTCGTCCCGCGGGTGCATGACCTGGCCACGTTCCTCACCGGCGTGCTCGGCGTGACCGACGTGGGCGCGTACTTCCCGCACCGCGTGACGTACCACCCCACGTGCCACAGCGTGCGGATGATGCACGTCGGCGACGCCCCGTGCACGCTGCTGCGCAGCGTGCGCGGCCTGGACCTCGTCGACCTGCCGG
>JASHXJ010000397.1 GCA_030043595.1 Trebonia sp. | reverse complement strand
GCGCAGGACCGCTGATCGACATCGGACGTGCGCTGACCTGGCCGGCGCCCACCGCGTCCAGGGTGGCGGCGGGAACCGTGGTGGTCGTCGCGACCACCTGGGCGAGCGCGCTCCCCGTGGGCACGGAGCCGGCCGGGGCGCTGGCCGGGGCGCTGGCCGGGGCGCTGGTACCGCCGCCCGCGTTGCTGGGCGTGGCCTTGCCGCCGCCGTTCAGCAGGACAAACGCCAGGACGACCGCGATGACCGCGACGATCGCGCCGCCCGCGATCAGCATCCGCGTCCGCATCTGCTTGCGCCGCGCGGCGGAAGAGGTGGAAGAGGCGGAAGAGGCGGAAGAGGCCGAAGACTGGTCGCCGGTCTCGTCACCCATGCCCGTGTCGTGGTCGTGGTTGGCCGAGCCTGCCCTGCCCATTGCCAGCCAGCCCCCTGTCGCCGCGGCGCCCGAAGCGTCGCGCAATGGTCCGGATACTCATGGTCTACGCGTCAGTTGCCCATAGTGAACACCGGGTTCGTCACCCATCGTAGGCCCTTCGCGGACCCGGCCGGATCGGCAGCACGGCCGCATCGCCGGCACGGACGGATCGCCGGCATGGCCGGATCGGCAGGCACGGAGATGCGGATGCAGAACGCCGGCCCTCGCGACAGGAGTGAGGGGGTGCCGCGAGGGCCGGCCGTTCCGGCGCGAGCCGCGGGGGGGAGGCGTCCCGCGCCAGTCCCGTCCGCGAGCGGGCTCACCCAAACACATCCCCGCGGCGGACGGACAGCAGCTACCGGCCGGGCGACCGGAACAGCGGCCGCCTAGCCGGTAGTAGCTCGTTCAGTGATAAACGCCCTCTCTCTATGTGATCTGGATATTTTCTAGATGGCCGCGCCGAAGTCCGGTAATCTGCATACTTGTACCGTCTGACAACGCCGTGTAGCAGGCAGGATGCGGCACGGCACGAAGGGGGCCGGCACGCCGTGGTGCGGCTGCGGGTGGGCGTTCTGGGGCCGGTGACGGCGTGGCGCGATGAGCGCGAGGTCCCGGCGGGACAGCCACGGCAGCTCGCGGTGCTCGGCGTGCTCGCGATGCGGGCGAACCGCGTGGTCTCTCGCGGTGAGCTGGTCGACGCGGTGTGGGGCGACGGGCCGCCGGCCACCGCCGAGGGCGGCATCTACACCTACGTGGCGGGGCTGCGGCGCGTCCTGGAGCCGGACCTGCCCCGCCGCGACCCGAGTCACCCGCGCCGCGCGCCCGCCCGCGTGCTCGTCTCCGCCGGCGGCGGATACGTGCTCCGGCTTGGTTCCGGCTGCCTCGACTCCGACCAGTTCGAACAGTCCCTGGGCCGGGCCAGGGCGCTGCGCGCGTCCGGCGACCTGGAGGGCGCCGCGCGGGCGATGGACGAGGCACTCGCGTTGTGGCGCGGGCTCGCGTTCGCCGGGGTGCCAGGCCCGTTCGCCGATGCCGAACGGCAGCGGCTCGGCGAGCTGCGCACCGCCGCGGCCGAAGAGCGCGCCGACCTGCTGCTCGCCCGGGGCAGGGCTGCCGAGGCGGTGCCCGAGCTGACCACGCTGTCGGCCGAGCACCCGCTTCGCGAGCGGGCCCGCGGCCTGCTGATGATCGCCCTGTACCGCTGCGGCAGGCAGGCCGAGGCGCTTCAGGTGTTCCGCGACGTGCGCAGCCGGCTTGCCGAGGAGCTCGGCATCGACCCTGGCGCCGAGCTGACCCAGATCCACCAGCAGGTGCTCGCCATGGATCCCGCGCTCAACGGCCCGCCAGAGACGGCCCGCGCCGGACACGCCGACGGCGCGGCGCCGGCCCGTCAGGACACGCCCTCTCCCGCGCAGGTGCCGCCGGAGACGGCCGGCTTCACCGGCCGGACGGCGGAGCTGCGCTGGCTGCACGCGATGCTTCCGGCGACCGCGGACGCCGTCCCCGGCGAGCCCCCGGTCGCGATCGTCATGGGCACCGCAGGCGTCGGCAAGACGACGCTGGCGGTCCGGTTCGCCCGCCAGGTGGCGCCGCGGTTCCCCGACGGCCAGCTGTACGTGAACCTGCGCGGCTTCGACCCGTCCGGCGCGCCGACCGAGCCGGAGGCGGCGCTGCGCGGCTTCTTCGACGCGCTCGGCGTGCCGCACCGGCGCGTGCCCGCCAGCCTGGAGGCGCAGACCGGGCTGTTCCGCAGCCTGCTCGAGGGCAAGCGGATGCTGCTGCTGCTCGACAACGCGCGGTCCACCGAGCAGGTCCGGCCGCTGCTGCCCGGCAGCCCGTGGTGCATGGTCGTCATCACCAGCCGCAGCCAGCTGACCGGCCTGGTCGCCGCCGAGGGCGCCCGACCGCTGCCGCTGGACGTGCTGTCCGCGGCCGAGGCGAGCGAACTGCTCGCCCGCAGGATGGGCGAGGAGCGGATCGCCGCCGAGCCGGGCGCTGCCTCGGAGCTGATCGAGCAGTCCGCCGGGCTGCCGCTGGCGCTCAGCGTGACCTGCGCGCGAGCCGTCACCCGGCCGTGCGTCGCGCTCGCCGACCTGGCCGCGGAACTGCGGGACGCGCGCGGGCGCCTCGACGTGCTCGAGACCGGAGACGTGACAACCGACCTGCGGGCCGTGTTCTCGTGGTCCTATCAGCGGCTGAGCGGCCGGGCCGCCCGGATGTTCCGGCTGCTCGGGGTGCACCCGGGGCAGGACATCTCGGCCGCCGCCGCGGCCAGCCTGGCCGGCACGCCGCTGCCCGCGACGCGTACCACGCTCGCCGAGCTGACCCGGGCATCGCTGCTGACCGAGGACGCGGCCGGCCGGTTCGGCTGCCATGAGCTGCTGCGCGCCTACGCGGCGGAGCGCGCGGCCGCCGACGAAAGCGAGGACGACCGCGCGGCCGCGCGGCGGCAGCTGCTCGACCATTACGTGCGCACCGTCCGCGCGGGCTCCGCGCGGCTGCACCCAGGACGCAGCGGAGTCGAGCTGCCGCCGCCGCTGCCTGACGTGACCCCTGAGGACTTCACGTCCTACGAGGCGGTGCTCGCCTGGTTCGGCGCCGAGCACCGGGTTCTGCACGCGGTCCTCGCGATGGCCGCCGAGGCGGGCTTTGACCACCACTGCTGGACGCTGGCGTGGTACTGGACGCCGATGCTGAAGCGGAGCGGCCTGACGCACGAGGTGGCCGAGCTGCAGCGGACGGCACTGGTGTCGGCGGAGCGCCTCGGCGATCCGGTCGGCCTCGCCCACGTGCACTACGAGCTTGGCTACGTGAGCGCCCGGATGAACGACTTCACGGGGAGCCACGCGCACCTGCAGCAGTCCCTGGACCTGTTCACCCGGCTGGGGGACCACGTCAACATCGGGCTGGTGCAGTACGGCCTGGCCCTGCTGCTGAGCCAGGAGGGCCGGTACTCCGACGCGATCGGCCATGCCACCGAGGCCCTGCGGCTGCGCCGTTCGTTCGCCGACCGGGCAGCGGTCGCCTCCTCGGAGAACGCGGCCGGGTGGATCTACGCCCACCTCGACCAGCACGCCGAGGCGCTGCGGCACTGCCGCCGCGCGCTTGAGCTGCACCGCGAGTCGGGCAACCGTGGCGGCGTGGCCGACGCGCTCGACAGCATCGGCTACGCCTACGCCGGGCTCGCCGAGTACCCGCAGGCCATCGCCCACTACGAGCAGGCGCTCAGCCTGTACCGGAACATCGGGGACCTGGACGGCGAGTCCGGCTCGCTGACCGGGCTCGGTGACGTGCAGCTCGCCGCCGGGCGCCGCGCGGCGGCCCGGCACTGCTGGGAACTGGCGCTGGGCGTGCAGTCCAGGCTTCCGGGCGTGGACAGCGGCCCGCTGCACGACAGGCTGGCCCAGCTCGCCGCCACGGACCGTTCCCAGTAATGCGGTATGGTTACGTACCGTGGTCGATTCTGCTCCCGATGGAGAGGTGCTGACGCTGGACACGCTCAACCGCGCGCTGCTGCTGGAGAACGTTCACCCGGACGCGACGGCGCGACTGACGAAGGCCGGCTACGAGGTGCGCACGATGCCGCGGGCGCTCGGCGAGGAAGACCTCATCGCCGCTCTCTCGGGGGTCAGTCTCCTCGGCATACGATCACAAACCCATGTCACCGAACGAGTGCTGGCGGCTGCTCCGGAGCTGCTTGCTGTCGGCGCGTTCTGCATCGGCACGAACCAGGTCGATCTCGCGGCGGCCGCCAAGCGCGGCGTCGCGGTGTTCAACGCGCCGTTCTCTAACACCCGCAGCGTGGTCGAGCTGGCGATCGCCGAGATCATCTCGATGGCGCGGCGGCTGCCGGAGAAGAACGCGAAGATGCACGCCGGCGTCTGGGACAAGTCCGCCCGTGGCGCGCACGAGGTGCGCGGCCGCAAGCTCGGCATCGTCGGCTACGGCAACATCGGCACCCAGCTGTCCGTGATCGCCGAAAGCCTCGGCATGACCGTGTACTTCTACGATGTCGCCGACAAGCTGGCCATCGGGAACGCGCGCCGCTGCTCCACGCTGGATGAACTGCTCGAGTCGGTCGAGACCGTGACCCTGCACGTGGACGGCAGGGCCGGCAACCACGGGTTCTTCGGCGAGGCCGAGTTCGCCAGGATGCGGCCGCGGTCGCTGTTCCTCAACCTGTCCCGCGGGTTCGTGGTCGACCACGCGGCGCTGCGCCGCCACATCGAGTCCGGGCACATCGCCGGCGCGGCGATCGACGTGTTCCCGGCCGAGCCCAAGGGCAACGGCGACGAGTTCACCTCCGAGCTGCGCGGGCTGAGCAACGTCATCCTCACCCCGCACATCGGCGGCTCGACGGAGGAGGCGCAGCAGGACATCGGCGAGTTCGTCTCGGGCAAGCTGATCGACTTCGCCGAGGGCGGAGCCACGGCGATGAGCGTCAACATGCCGAACGTCGCGCTGCCCGCCGTGCCCGGCACGCACCGGCTGTCGCACCTGCACCAGAACGTCCCCGGCGTGCTCGCCACGATCAACCGGGTGCTGGCGGAGCACGGCGTGAACGTCGAGGGCCAGCTGCTCCGCACCCGCGACGACCTCGGCTACGTGCTCACCGACATCGTCCCCGCCTACAGCGACGAGGTGCTCAGCGAGCTGCGCGCCATGGCCGTGACGATCCGGCTGCGGACGATCGAGTCCGACTAGGCGGGGGCTGACTCGGCCGCCGCCTGGTGCGGCACGTCACGCATGCGCCGCAGCGGGGAGCAGAACACCCACCACCCGGCGGCCCAGCTCCCGGCCAGCCCGATCCACAGCGTCGGGCGGATGCCGATCGCGGTGCCGAGCGCCCCGCCGATGACAGCGCCGAGCGGCAGCGTGCCCCACACGATCCAGCGGGTCGCGGCGTTCATCCGGCCCATCAGCCGCGGCGGGGTGACCGCCTGCCGGTAGCTGACCTGTGCCACGTTGTAGACGACGGCGGAGAAGAACGTGGCCGCGAAGCCGATCGGGAAGAGGGCCAGTCGCCAGCCAGGCTCGGCGAGCGCCGGCAGGATCTGCGGCAGGCCGAAGACGAGGATCGAGAACCAGATGACGCGCGCCGAGCCGATCCGGCGGGCCAGCCGGCCCGACAGCACACCGCCGGCGACGCCCCCCACGGCCGCGATCGCGAAGAGCAGGCCCGTGTAGGCCGGCCGCACGTGCAGCACGCGCACCAGGAAGATGATCTCCACCGCCGTCGCCATCGAGCTGAACAGGTTCGAGGTCCCGGTGCACGCGACGATCTTCCGCAGGATCGGGTGGCCCACCACGTACCGCAGGCCTTCGGCGATCTCCGCGCGCAGGCCGGGACGCGAAAGGCCGGCGTCCCCGCCCGCCGGCTGGCCGCGGGGCTCCCTGTGCCTGATGGCCAGGAGCGATGCGACAGAGACCGCGTAGGACACCGCGTCCGCGCTCATCGCCCCGGCCGCGCCGAAGGCACCCACCAGCCCGCCGCCCAGGCCCGGGCCTGCGAGCTGGGCGAACGACTGGGTCGTGCCCAGCTTGCCGTTGCCGTCCATCAGGTGCTCCTGGCTGAGCAGGACAGGCAGGTAGCTCTGGTAGGAGACGTCGAAGAACACCGTGCAGACCCCGGCGGTCACGGCGACCGCGTAGAGCTGGCCCATCGTCAGGACGCCGGCGTACCACGCCACGGGAACCGAGCCGATGATCACCAGGCGCGCGGCGTCGCAGGCGATCATGATCCCGCGCTTGGCCCGCCGGTCCACGAGCGCGCCGGCGGGCAGGGCGATCAGCGCGAACGCGACGGTGGCCGCCGCGGTCAGCAGGCCGACCTGGAACGTGGTCGCCTTGAGCACCGCGACGGCGGTCAGCGGGAGCGCCAGGTTCGTGACGGCCGACCCCATCTCGCTGACGGTCTGCCCGCCCCACAGCAGCATGAAGTCGCGATGGCGCCACAGGCGGCCGCCCACCGCGGTCTGGCTGTCCGCGGCCGCGCTGCTCAGAGCGGCGTCACGTAGGCCCCGGATATGCCGCCGTCGACGAGGAACGTCGACGCGGTGATGAACGACGCGTCGTCGCTGGCGAGGAACGCCACCGCCGCGGCGATCTCCGACGCCTCGGCGAACCGGCCGACGGGCACGTGCACCAGGCGCCGGGCGGCGCGCTCCGGGTCGGCGGCGAACAGCTCCGCGAGCAGCGGCGTGTTGACCGGCCCCGGGCACAGCGCGTTGACCCGGACGCCCTCCCGGGCGAACTGCACGCCCAGTTCCCTGGAGAGGGCGAGCACTCCGCCCTTGGACGCGGTGTAGGAGATCTGCGAGGTCGCCGACCCCAGGACGGCGACGAACGACGCCGTGTTGATGATCGACCCCTTGCCCTGCCGGCGCATGTAGGGGATGGCCTCCCGGCAGCACAGGTACACCGAGGTCAGGTTCACCTCCTGCACCCGGCGCCACGCCTCCAGGCCGGTGGACAGGATCGAGTCGTCCTCGGGCGGGGAGATCCCCGCGTTGTTGAACGCGATGTCGACGGACCCGAAGGTGTCGTAGGCCACGGCGAAGACGCGCGCGACGTCGTCCGGGGACGCGACGTCAGCCTGGATGAACAGGCCGCCGGCCGCCTCCGCCGCCTTGTCGCCCGCCGCCACGTCGATGTCGACGCAGACCACGTTCGCGCCCTCATCGGCGAACCGCTGCACGGTGGCCAGCCCGATGCCGCTGCCCGCGCCGGTGATGACCGCCGTCCGCCCCTCCAGCCTGTCCCGCACCGTGTCCCCCTAGATCCGCTCGAAATACCTGCGCAGCTCCCAGTCGGTCACCACCGCGCCGTAGGCGGCAAGCTCCACCCGCGCCATCGTCGCATAGTGGTCGACCACGTCCTTGCCGAACGCGTCAATGGCCAGCGCCGACGACGACCACAGCGACAGCGCCTCGGTCAGCGACGCCGGCACCCGCGGCATCCCGGACAGCGCGTACGCGTTCCCTGTCACCGGTTCCGGCGGCTCCAGCGAGCGCGACACCCCGGAAAGCCCCGAGGCGACCAGCCCGGCCAGCGCCAGGTACGGGTTGACGTCGCCGCCCGGCACCCGGCATTCCACGCGCAGCGACGGACCGCGTCCTACCAGCCGCAGCGCGCAGGTCCGGTTGTCCGGCCCCCAGGCCACGGTGGTCGGCGCGAAGCTCCCGTCGGCGTACCGCTTGTAGGAGTTGATCGTCGGTGCGTACAGCAGCGTCAGCTCGCGCAGCCCGTCCAGCATCCCCGCCACAATCGAGGCCCCGGCCGGTGACAGGCCGTACGGACCGTCCCCGGCCATCACCGGTTCTCCATCATCTGTCCGGAACGAAACGTGGATATGACACGAGTTGCCTTCTCTGTCGTTCGGCTTGGCCATGAACGTGAGGGCATACCCGTGCCGGGCGGCGATCTCCTTGGCGCCGGTCTTGTAGATGGCGTGGTGGTCCGACGTGGTCAGCGCGTTCGCGTACTTGAACGCGATCTCGTGCTGCCCCAGGTTGCACTCGCCCTTCGCGGACTCGACGATCATGCCCGCGCCGGCCATCGAGTTCCTGATGTCCCGTAGCATCGGCTCGATCCGCCCGGTGGCGAGCACGGAATAGTCGGCGTTGTACCTGTTGGCCGGGGTGAGGTTCCGGTAGCCGCTGTCCCAGGCCTGCTCGTAGCTGCCCTCGAAGACGACGAACTCCAGCTCGGTGCCGGCCAGGCAGGTCCAGCCGAGCTCGCCCGCCCGCTCCAGCTGGGCCTGCAGCACCTGCCGCGGCGACGACCGTACCGGGCTGCCGTCCAGGGCGGCGACGTCGGCGAGCACGAGCGCGGTGCCCGGCTGCCACGGGATCACCCGCAGGGTGGCAAGGTCCGGGTTCAGCACGAAGTCGCCGTACCCGTCGTCCCATGAGGTGATCTCGTAGCCGTCCACGGTGTTCATGTCGGTGTCGACGGCTAGCAGGTAGGCGCAGGCCTCGGTGCCGTGCGCGGCCACCTCGTCAAGGAAGAACCGGGCGTGGAAGCGCTTGCCCTGCAGCCGTCCCTGCATGTCGGTCATGGCGACGACGACGGTGTCGATCTCCTGCATGCGGACTGCCTCGCGCAGCGCTTCGATATTCACGACGTGTCACGGCTTCTTTCCCTGTTGGCGAAGACCAGCCGGCTAGGCGAGCGACTCCAGCTCGTTCTCGATCGCGGCCAGTTCCTCCGGCGAGCCCTGCACCCGCGGGCCGGTGAACCAGTTCCGGGCGGACACCAGCCACCATATGCCGGCGAAGCCGATCACGGCGACGACGGCGATGCAGGTGTAGTTGAAGTCGTCCCAGTTGACCGGCGATGTGGTCGGCAGCATGAACAGGATGCTGATGATGCACACCCAGCCGACCGCGATGAACCCGATCGGCCGTGACCACCGGCCGAGCTGCCAGGGACCGGGCTTGAAGTTCCGGCCGAGGCGCAGCCGCAGCAGCGTGGGGGCCACGTACGCGACGTACAGGCCGATCGTCGCGATCGACGTCACGGCGTAGTAGGCGGCGCTGTTCCACAAGTAGGGCAGGCCGAGGATGAGCGCGCCGCCCGCGGCCAGCCAGATCGCGTTGGTGGGCGTCCGCGTCTTGGGGTTGATGTGGTGCCAGATCCTGCTGCCGGGCAGCGCGCCGTCCCTGGAGAACGCGTAGATCATCCGGGAGTTCGCGGTCACCGACGACATCCCGCAGAACAGCTGGGCGATGACCACGACCACCAGCAGCAGCTTGCCGCCTGTCGCGCCGAGCGCGTCGACGAAGATCGTCGCCGGCGGCACGACCGCGCCAGACTCGGGCTTGTAGTTCTGGATGGCGAAGGTGACGCCGACCAGCAGCACGTAGCCGGCGACCAGGGAGACCAGGATCGAGGTGACGATGCCGCGCGGCCCGGACCGCGCGGCGCTGCGGGTCTCCTCGGTCATGTGCGCGGACGCGTCGTACCCGGTGAACGTGTACTGCGCGAGCAGCAACCCGAGCAGCAGGACGTAGATCTTCGAGCCCCAGCCGGTCCAGCCCTGCCCGTTGACGAAGTGGCCGAAGACGAAGGACGCCGACTGGTGGTGCGCCGGGACGATCGCGAGCACCGCGACGATGACCAGCACGCCGAGGATGTGCCACCAGACGCTGACGTTGTTCAGGATCGCGATCAGCCGGACACCGAACTGGTTGAGCACGCCGTGCAGCACGAGGATCGCGGCGAACAAGACGATCGTGTGCCAGTGCGTCGTGGTGCTGAAGCCCCACAGCTCAGCGAGCAGGGCGTTGAGGAAGAACGCCGCGCCGAAGTCGATGCCCGCGGTGATCGCGACCTGGCCGAGGAAGTTGAACCAGCCAGTGAACCACGACCACGCTCCCGGGTTCTCCGGCGCGAGCTTCGCCGCCCAGTAGTACAGGCCGCCCGCGGTCGGGAAGCTTGAGCACACCTCGGCCATGGCCAGCCCCACGAACAGCGTCATCACGCCGACGAACAGCCAGCCCCAGGTGATCAGCACGGGTCCGCCGGTGATCATGCCGTACCCGTACAGGGTCATGCACCCGGACAGGATCGAGATGATCGTGAAGGACACTGCGAAGTTGGTGAAGCCGGACATATGCCGGCGAAGTTCCTGGGCGTAGCCCAGCTCATGCAGCCTCTGCTGATCATCGGTGATCGCGGGCGCAGTGGTCTCGTCTGCTGACACGGGACCTCCCGGCATCTGGTGCGTCTGGAGAGGCGGCCTCCTACTCCAGTAGACAAATTGACCCATTTCAGGCCGGAACATGTCAAGATCACGATCTCCCCGGTGCGTGTGGCCCGCGGCCGCCGCTGCGCACCCCTTGCCGCCGGCGGCGGGGCGGTACGGGTAGATTCGACCAGGGAACGAGAGGAGACAGCGCGTGGCCATCGCCGCACTGGTGTTCTGGATGTGCACGGCCGCCGCGGGCACCTACCTGCTCGCCACGGGCACCCGCGTCAGGCAGGCGGATCCCGCCGCGCAGCCGGTGCCCGTGACCGCGCAGGCGGCGAAGCCGCGGCGCGATAAGGACCGCTTCGACCCCCCGTCGCTGCAGCGCGCCAAGAGCGAGCCGCTGCCAGGCCTGCGCGGGCTCGCCGAGTTCGCGCATCCCGCGCTCGCTATCGTCGGCCTCGGCTTCTGGCTTGCCTACGTGATGAGCCGCGACCGGGTGTTCGCCGCCATCGGCTTGGGCGTGCTGCTCGGCGCTATCTGCGCGGGCGTGTCGTGGTTCGCGCGCAACGCCCGTGCCGCCAGGCGCGCCCGCGCGATCGCGTCAGCGGAAGGCGAGGACCCCGGAGCGGAGCACGCGCTGGCCGACGCGCTGACCTTCTCGCCGCGACTGATCATCCTGCACGCGGTCGGCGCGGTCCTCACGCTCCTGATCGTCGCGCTGATTGCCGCCCGCGCCTAGCGAGCTCAGGCGTCCGCGAGCAGCGGCGGGAGCGGCGGGAGAGAGTCCACCGCACGTTCGGACGAGTAGATCTCAGCGGCCGCCACCAGGGCGGCGAACAGCCGGTAGTCGTCGCCGTGCTCGGGGTGCCACTGCACGCCCACGATGAAGTCATGCGCGGTGGTGGCCTCGACGGCCTCGACGATGCCGTCGTCCGCCCACGCGACGGCGGTCAGGCCGTCCCCGACCTTGTCCACGGCCTGGTGGTGGTGCGTCGGCACCTCGAAGTACTCTCCGCCAGGAAGGATGCCGAGGACTGTCGTCCCGCTCGTGACGCGGACCTTGTGCGTGCCGAACCCGCCCGGCGCGCTGTGCCCTTCGTGCCCGACCAGGTCGGGGACGTGCTGCAGCAGCGTGCCGCCGCAGGCGACGTTCAGCACCTGCATGCCGCGGCAGATGCCGAGCAGCGGGACATTCATCCGCATCGCCGACTCGGCCACCGCGATCTCCCAGGTGTCGCGGTCGGGGGCTTTGACCACCGTCTTGGGGTGCCTCGCGGCGCCATAGATGGCCGGGTTGATGTCGTCGCCGCCGGCGATCACCACGCCGTCGAGCACCGCGACAGTAGCCTCGGCCTCCGCCGCGTCGCCGCCGGGCGGGAGCAGGACCGGTCGGCCCCCGCTGTTCCTGATGGCGGTCACGTACGTCCACGGCAGCAGGGCACCTTCCTCCGACCAGCCACGCCAGTCGGCGTTGCTGTGGTACGTGGTGATGCCAATCGTCGGCGCCATTTGACCCCTTCGTGGTGAATGAAGAGCACCGATCCGTCTTCACGCCCCGTATATCAGTCCAGTCATGGGGAAGACGAGCGAGATACCGAAATTGAGACTACTAGCGACTCGCCTGGGATTGCTGGCGATCCAGGAATACTACTGAAAGTAACCGGCTCGCCCGCGTTCCCTGAACCCCTGTGCACGGTGCTGCTACTGCCCCAAGCATGCCACGCTAACCCGCGCGAGCGCGAAATATTTCCGGCTGATCTGCGGGACTGCCAGGCCGGGCCGCCGCGTCGCGAACCCAGGGGCCATGACCCTCCCGCCCGTTCGCATGCGGGCGAAGGCGAACGCGACTATTGTCGAGATACCGCCTGGAACACCTGTACCACAGGTAACCCGTACTGGCTGCGCACCGGGCGGCGGCCGGCGCGTGCGATGGTTACCCACCGCATCCGCCGACCGGAACTCTCTCATCCGGAATGGGTGCCACGTGACTGCTGTGCAGGCGCTTGATCCGATCGCCGCGCCGTTGACGTACCCGGGCGCCGTGCCTGCGGGTGACGCCGTGCTCGTCACGGGAACGAGCCTGCATGAGGTCCGCCCCTCGCGAACCGCCGCCCTCGGACAGTGGCTCGTCAGGCTCGGCGGCAGCGCGGACAGGTCCCTGGACCAGGTCCTGCTCGAGCACGAGGCGGCGCCGATGGCCAGCAGGATCCCTGTGCTCGCGGTGGGATCCAATGCCGCGCCCGCGCAGCTGCGCCGCAAGCTCGCGACGGCCGGCCGGCCCATCGCCGTGCCTGTCACCGCGGTGCGAGTGCGCGGAATGTCCGTTGGCGTGTCCGCGCACGTGAGCAAGGCGGGCTATATGCCCGCCACGCCTATCCCTGATCCATCCGCGAGATCGCGTCTGTGGGTCACGTGGCTGGCATCCGGGGAACTGCTCGCGATGGACAAAACGGAACCCAATTACGATCGCAGGCATCTGCCGCATACATGCTCTATCGCGCTGATATCGGGCCAGGCGCTTTCCGGCTGCTGGCTCTACGTGTCCCGGCACGGCTTTCTGACCGAAGCATCCGGTCAGCCGCGAAAGCCGCGAAAGCTGACCGACCAGGCAGGCCTCATCGCCGGCTTGCTGGCCGACGTGCCGGTCCTGGCTGAGCTGGCCGGAACCTCGCCGGAAGAGTGGGTGAGCCGCAGCCGGGATGAGCGGGTCGCAGCCAGCATCAGGGACATGTTCCGCGCAGCGGGCATCACGCAGCCGGCTGACCCGGACGCCTGGCTCACCTGACTGGCGGCAGCGGCCGCCACTCACCCGTCTGCGCGGCGTGCTCCAGTCGCTCGCGCTCGGCTGGCGTGTAGGAGATCTGCACGATGCCCTCGAGTGCCATCCGGACAGCGGTGTTCACGAAGCTCTCGATGTCGTCGTGGTCCACGGGGTCTCATCTCCTGTGAAGGCTGATCAGAGGAGGATATATCCGGACTTATGCGTCAGTATTGACCCGTGTGACGATCGTTAAGAACTGGAGCCCTCTCGGTTACCGCCACCAGGGGCGGCGGCGGACTTCGGCCACCCGCCGCGCCGGCTCGCTCACCGACCGGGCGCTCTGGCTGAGATGACGCAGGTGCTCCTGCACCCAGAACAGGTGCGGGTGCTGCAACTGGTCCACCGCTGCCACGACGTCGGCCGCCGCACCGCCGTCCGCGCCGTCCGTCCCTGCCGCCCCGTCCCCGGCTGCCGCCCGTTGCCGCGGCACCACGGGCGCGATGATGGCGGGCGGCCGGACAAGTTCCGGCTCGCTGGCACGCGCCGAGCGCGCCGGGCGCCCGACTTCATCCGCCACCTGCCCGTAGAACCCGGCCAGTCCGGCCGCCGCCGACCGCAGCGTCGCGCACGCGGGCGCTCCGGCGTACTCTTCCGAGCCGTCCAGCGGCAGGCATGCCGCCCCTACCGGGGCGCCGTGTGCCGTCTCGGCCTGGCGAAGCGCGGCGAGCGTGTTCGCGGTCAGCCGCAGCCGCGACGACGCGTTGACCAGCGTCCACAGGTCGTCCTTGCTGATCCGCTTGCTGCCCTGCTCGGCGAGGAAGCCGCGGACCGCGTCGTCGAGCCGGATGCTGGCGCCGACCGTGGCCGCCGCCGCGGCCGGAGGCACCATCAGTTCGCTCAGCGCCCAGTCCACCGCCTGGGTCAGGTAGTCCGCCCCGCGCCTGAACGCGTCGGCGAGGTCGTCCGCCACCACTGACGACGCGCCGCGCGGCCAGAACAGCACGCCGACCACGAGGCTGACGCCGCAGCCGATCGCCACGTCCTCGAGCCGCAGCAGCCCGACCTTCCACCCGACGGGGACGAGCAGGTTGAACAGCACCAGGATCGTCACCGTGAACGCGGCCTGCCCCACCGCGAACGGTGTCGTTCCTGGCGCGTAGGCCGCGACGGCGACCGCCACCGGCAGCGCCACCCACAGCGACGTATGCGCGGTCCCGATCCCGAGCAGCAGCGCCGCGCCGACGGCGAACCCGAGGACCGTCCCCGCGAGGGCCCGCCACGCCGTCGCACCCGTGCCCGCCGCGTTGGTCCGCAGCACGGACAGCGTCCCGAGCACCACCCAGAACCCGTGCTGCACGCCGGACAGGTCCGCGACGGCCACGGCCGCGGCAATGGCTACCGCGCCGCGCAGGCTGTTCAGGAACCATACCGAACGAACCGTGGCGTGTCTGGTCACCACGAACGTCGCCCGCGCGAAGCCGGCCAGCCGAGGGGCGGAACTGAGGCTGGGCAGACGGCCTCCTCCGTTCGGGCTAACGGGAGCAGTCGCGGTTACGGTGGCGCGCCCTGGTCCCGGCGCTCCCGGTGCGGTGCCGGTCGCGGCCGATCCGGTTACGGCGGCGCGCGGCGCTACGGCGGCGGGCGGGGCGGCGGGGGGCTGGCCGTACCACTCGCGGCGGACGGCGGAGACCGTTTCCGGA
>JASHXJ010000396.1 GCA_030043595.1 Trebonia sp. | reverse complement strand
CGTCGTCAGGACGTCAGGGCGGAAACCCGCAGCCGAAGTGACCAGGGGTAGCTCACTCGCCATTTGTCGCCGGGCACGCGTCGTACCCCGATCTGCGGGTATCCCAGAGACGTAGCGGTAACGCACGGTGATCGTGGTGCATCGGAATGCGGCAGTGCCTGACGGGGGACGTGGCTCGCGCTGATCTGCTGTAGGGGAGTCTGGGCGGTCCGGGGGAGTCCGGGGGAGGCGGCGGCACGGCGGAAACCGACCGCCGGGCAGTCCTCCTGCACGTCGGCCGAGAACAGTTCGGCACCGCCGGCCATTCGCGCCTCAGTCAGCCGATCGGTTTACCTCAGTAACAGCACCGAAAATTTTGGCTCTGTTAACGGGTCGTTATCTCTTACGACATGTGCTGTTATACGAATAGCGGGCTTTGCGGAGGCGGGGTGATGACGGTGCTGGCGAAGCCGTCGGTGAAGCGGATGCATGGCTGGCGGGCCGCCGTGCCGGCGGCGCTGGTGTGCGCCATCATCGTGACCGGCTGCGGCAGCAGCGGTGGTGCCGCGTCGGCGCAGGGCACAGCGTCGCGCGATCCCGCCGCATCGTCGCCGGATCCCGGCAAGTCCGCCTCGCCGAGCGCGTGCGCGCCGTGGGCGGGCCTGGACGACCTGTCCGACGTCACGACCTGGCTGCGGCAGATGATCGGCGATGAGGTGATATTCGGCGCGGGCACCGCGCAGGCCAAGAAGGACGGCCTGGCTGTCATCGTGTACGCGGAGTCGCTCGACGGCCTCGAAGCGGACCTTCCCCCGCAGTATGCCCGCGACCTGCGCAACTCCGTCCTGTCGGTGGCGGCCAGCCCCGACGAGAAGACGCCGGAACAGCTGAACACGGCCGCTAATGCTGCCCAGAGCCTGGCAATGCAGATCAGTCAGCTGTGCTTCTAGCCCTGTTACATTCCGTAGCGTGGCTACATTCCGTGGTGCGCCAGGAATGCGGCCGTCCGCTGCGGGGTCGCCAGGATGTCCCACTGGCGCTCCGGGTAGTTGAAGTTGTCGGTGAACTCATCCGCGACGGCCGGGTCCTGCGACATCGCACCGAGGAGCTGGAGCAGGTGCGGTGCGGGCGGCAGCGCGATCATGAGGTTCGTCCAGTCGGAGATCGCCTGCACGCGGTTGGCGCGGCGGGCGGCGACCTTCTGGCAGAACCGCTCGTCGAAGTTCGGATCCTCGGCGATCACCGTGCCGAGTTCCCAGGCCGAGTAGGACGCGGAGTTCGCGCCCTGGCCGACGACAGGGTCCACGACCGAGTGCGCGTCGCCGAGCGCGATGACGGGCCTTCCGTTCGGCAGGACCGTGTAGTCCTCGCGCAGCACCGGCGTCACGGCACCCTGCAGCAGGTCCTCAGGCCGGGTGAGCCCGAACCGCGCCGTATCGATCCGCTCGAAGACCGACGGGTGGTGCACGCGGACCTTCTCCAGCACCAGCCGCTCGAACGCCGCCGGGTCCTCGTCGTACTTGGCGTCGGCGAGCACCTCGGTGTCGCCGCCGGGCACGTTCTCGAACAGCAGCACCGTGACATGGCCCTCGGACGAGAACGTGGGGATCTCCAGCAGCTCCCCGTGCGGCGGTGCGACGCTCATCGTCACGCCCTTGGGCTCGGATCGCGCGATGCCGTGGTACAGGCCGGCGGACAGCCGCCGCTGCGGCCGGCTGTAGGGCGACTTGCCGGGGATGACCGGGAACATCGCGCTGACGCCGCCCTTGCCGGTGGCTACGACCACGAGCGCATGCTGCTCCGACAGCCGCACGATCTCTTCCGGGCTGACTTGCTGCCCGGCCCGGAAGTCGCCGCCCCGCTCCTGGAAGTCCGCGAGCAGTCTGGGCAGGTAGACCCGGTAGTCGATGGCCCGCGAGGGAGCGCCGAAGGCGCCGGGAAAGGACAGCGGCTGCGGCCCGCCGATGTAGTGATGGTGGCAGAAGTACCCGTACTCCGCGAGCTCCCAGTGATCGACGCCGAGTTCCTGCTCGCGCCTGACGGTCGTGTTGTGGTGGGCGACCGTGTTCAGCATCCGGCCGCTGGCAAGCTGCGCGGCGGTCTGCTCGCTGTAGATGGTGACGGGGATCCCGTGCCTTTGCAGCAGCAGGGCCAGGTGCAGGCCCGCGACCCCGGATCCGATGACGGCGATGCCCGACGACTCCGTACCACCTGGCATAGGATCGCGCCTCTCTGCGTAAGCCCTGCTGACGATCTTCCCCCTCCATCATCGCGCCATACCGGCGAAAATCGAGGGGGAGCGGAGGCCGCGGGTGTGCTCACGCCGGCCTGGCCAGGATGGAAAGTTCAGTCTGCTGGAATCATGTCGAAGTTGACTGGCTTACCGTAGCCCCTGCCTGAGCCGCCGAGCTTCCCGGTGTCGTGGGAAGCCGCGAGGTGCACATTCATCCCGAAGTACGCGCCGCCCTCAGATGGCCACTTCGTGCTCGGGAAGGAATTACACCGGTCACACCGGAAGGTATATTGGCCTTCCGCAGCCTGCCGGTCGTCTTGCGGAAGCCACAGCGGTTCAGCCGAGCTTATCCGTATGACGTGCGAGTACTCGTGCGGGGGGCCGTCGTCAGCCACATAGAGCGCGTCACAAACATCGCAGTTACGCAATTTCTGCTTTTTGCCGAAGATGCTCATTATCGTGCCCGCTATCTACAATATAGGCATAACGCTCCGGGATTCCGCTAAGGCTATCACGGCATGGATTCCTCCCGGCCCGGGTCCGGCGTCCGTCACGCCCGCACCCTCAACCTGGCCAGACGGAGGCCGCCGACCCCGGGCCACCGACCCCGGGCCACCCGGCCCAGTCGCCCCCGCCGCCGCGGCGGCGGGCTCGGGCCGCTCGACATCCCCGTGACAGAATTGCTATTATAACGATAGGAATAGTATATATTAGCGGCCGATCCGGCCGCCGGCGGACCGCGAAGGAGTCTGAAATGCCGATCGAGATCGTTGGGGGAATGATCTCCGCGTTCGGAGGGGCCGAGGGTGGCGACGGCCCGCTCGCAGCGGTGCGCGGCGCCGGCCGTCCGGTCTTCGACACCGAGTACATCACCCGGTTTGTCCGTGCCCACGAGGCGTCCGGGTTCGACACGGCGCTCGTCGGCTACGGCGCGACCAGGGTCGACGGGTTCGCGGTCGCGTCGCACGCTCTGCACGTCACCGAGAAGCTCCGGGTGCTCATCGCGCACCGGCCCGGGTTCGCCCAGCCGACCCTCGTCGCGCGCAAGCTCGCGACGCTCGACAACCTGACCGGTGGCGGCCGCGTCGCCGTGCACTTCATTACCGGCGGCGACGAGGCCGACCAGCACCGCGACGGGGATTTCCTTTCGCACGACGACCGTTACCGGCGTACCGCGGAGTACATGGAGGTTCTCCGCCGAACGCTCACCTCAGACGAGCCGTTCGACTACGAGGGCGAGTTCTACAAGTTCGAGGGCGCATACAGCATCGTGCGGCCGGCGACCGACGCGGGGATCCCGCTCTACTTCGGCGGCGCGTCAGGTCCGGCGCTCGAGGCCGGAGC
>JASHXJ010000395.1 GCA_030043595.1 Trebonia sp. | reverse complement strand
GTGGCGAACGGCCGCTGCTCCAGCGGGCGGCCGAGCAGCCGCTCGATCTTGGCGAGCCGGTAGACCACGGTGTTCCTGTGCACATGCAGCCGCCGCGCGGTGTCGATCAGGTTCCGGCCGGATTCCAGGTAGCACAGGGCCGTGGCACGCAGGTCGCCGAACGCGGGGCCGTCCTCCCCGAGGCGGCCCAGCTCTTCGCCGACGAACCAGCGGGCGCGCTCGAGGTCGGCCGACAGCAGGGCGATGGCGCCGACGTCGGCGTAGCCGGCGACCCCGGAACGCGGCCCGTAGCCCGCGACCTGGTGCGCGTCGCGCGCCGCCAGGTGGCTGCGGCGAAAGCCCGCGGCGCCCTGGCCCGGCACGCCCACGGCGACGCTGACCTCCGTGCCCGCGCCGAACAGCTGGGTGAGCGCCTCCAGGTGGCCGGACGGGAAGGGAAGCGGGCTGGTCAGCCAGCACAGCAGCGTGTCGTCATTGCCGGCGGGCATTGCCGAGTCGGCTGGCATGGTGAGGGTCGCCGACGCGCGCAGCCTGCCCGCCGCGCGGTTCGCGGCGAGCTCGAGCTGGCTTCTCGACCAGGCCGGGGTGTCCTCGGCGGCTGGCCCGCGGCCAGCGCCCGGACGCCACAGGATCAGTGCCAGGTGGTGCTGGGCAAGGTCGATGCCAAGGGTGGTGGCCGCGACATCGTGCGGAACAGGCTCGCCCGCGACGAGGGCGGCGACGAGGCTACGGCGCTCAGCCAGGCTCTGCGCGATCGCACGCTGCCGTTCGGCCAGGTACTCGGTGATGACGCCGCGCACGCTGTCGTCGAAGTAGCCGGCCACGCCGTTGGTGACTGCCCGCATCAGGCCGGGCCGGGCGTCCGCGGGCTCGTGCCGGACAGCCCTGTCGAGCAGCGCCTCGAGCGCCATGTCCTGGGCCAGCCGCAGCCCCATGACGTACCGCTCGTACGGCCAGTCCAGCCGCGCCATCGTGCGGGCCGTCGTGAGCTGCCATTCGTTGAGCGGGGCCACCGCGGCGTCGCCGGACAGCCGCCGCAGCAGCCCTAGCATTGAGATCTCGATGGCGTGCCGGGTGCCGTCCTCGGACAGCTTGGCCGCATGGTCGCCCATGGACACCAGCGTCGCCGCCGAGCAGCGGTGCCCGAGCGCGACCGCCCAGCCGACCGCGCCCGGGGTTAGCCCGGCGCCGGCCGCCGCCAGGTCCGCCGGCTCGTTCACGGGGGTCGCGGGCGTCAAGGGCGAGCCGGCCGACAGCCCGGCGACGAAGTCGGCCAGCACCGCCGCGCTCTCCTCTCGCACCCTGCTCGCCATGGCCGCGATTGTACGGAAGGTACGAGAGGCCGGACAAATCTTGGGCATCTGACCCAAAGACGGTCGCGGCCGCCACTCCAATACTGGCCGATAGGTACAGGAACCCGTGACAGGGCGGTCGGCCGGACCCGGCCGTCTCTTCCCGGGCACGCTAGTGCACCATATCCATTCGAGCGCATAGTGGGTCGTATGAACGGTGTCAACGTCGATGCTCCTGCCGGGGTGCCGGCGACTCTCAACTACCTCGCGCCCTGGTCGACTCGCAACAGGCTGTACGTCGCCCAGGGCGGGCACATGACGACCACCCAGTACGCCCCGCAGACCGTGACGATCAACGACGGGCGGCCTTACCGCGACGATTTCAGCCTCGACTCGAGCGGGTTCACGCTGCTGGAGCACCGCAGCATTGTCACCGACTTCGCGGACGCCACCCAGCTCGACGGCGTCTACACCGCCGAGGTGACCGACCTGGTCCGCCAGGTGACGGACGCGGACGAGGTCGTGCCGCTCGGCTGGGTGATCCGGCGCGCGACCAAGGAGCTGAACGGGGCGCAGCCGCCCGCACCCGACGTGCACGTCGACATGCACCCCGGGCGGGCGGACGCCAGGCTGACCGCCGCCTCGCCGGGCGGCCGGCCGTACCGGCGGGCGCTGATGACGAGCCTGTGGCGCACGTTCAGCCAGCCGCCCCAGGACTGGCCGCTCGCGATCCTGGACTACCGCAGCGTCGACGACGCGGAAGGCGAGCCGAACCTGCTCCTGTTCGTCGACCAGCTGCCCGACCCGGACGACGTGCCCGACATCGACGACCCGGACTCCCAGCCGGCCGGGTCGATCTTCCTGCACCGCCCGGCGCACCGCTGGTGGTACTTCCCCGGCATGCGCGCGGACGAGATCCTGCTGTTCAAGCTGCACGACACCGACCACTCGATCGCCTGGCGCGCGCCGCACACCGCCTTCCACGACCAGACGACGCCCGGCACCCATCCTCGCGAAAGCGTCGAATTCCGCACGATCGCGTTCTTCTACTAGCCGCCCGCATTCACTGGGTAGTCCGGCAGTCCTCAGGAGACGGTGATGGTGCCGCTGATCTGGCTGGTCTGGCCCGGGGCGTCGGAGGCGAGCACGATATCCGGTACCGAGCCGCTGACCTGCTGCGTACCGACCGTTCCGCCCAGCGTCGGCGTCGAGCTGCTGCTGTTAATGTTCGTGGTGAGTGTGACGTTGACGGCGCGGCTGCCCCAGTCGCCGGTGTAGGTGGCGGTGAGGTCGTAGCTGCTGTCCTCGGAGCAGCCCGCCAGCGTGACGGTGAACGGGACGCCGCCCAGGGTGCCGCTGGCCGAACTGCCGGCCTGCCCGAACGGCTCGCAGAAGCCATCCTGCCCGACGAACCCCCCGGCTGGGGTGCCGCTCCCGGTGCCCGTCGCGCTCAGCGCCAGGCCGTCCACCGTCCCCTGGAGCGTGATCGACTGCCTGCCCGGGTCGAACTCCGTGACAGTGCCCTGGATCTGGAAGGTTCCCTGCCCGGGTGGCAGTCCCGCCGTGCCCGGCTGCGTGCCGCTGGCGGCCGATGCAGACGCCGTGGTGCCTGGCCCCACCGTCACCGTCACCGCCGGCGATGACGACCCGCACCCCGCCAGGCATCCGACCGCGACCGCCGTGGTCCCGGCAATGGCCGCTAGCAGGCGCCAGGAGAGCGTTACCTTCATGCCCTTCTCCGTTTCTTGTGCCCAGGCGCGACAGAGCCACCACCACTGACGTGCAGATCATCCCAACTGCGGGCACACGAAGTCATTGACAGAAAATGGACAATTTCCGCGCACTCCGATCTCCTGATGGCCGTTGACAAGCAACCCCGTTAGTCAGTGAAGAGTATCGATATGGTAAGCCCGTCCGGGCTGCCTGGTGACCTTAATCGTGATAATATTCGATGTAGCAACGCAATATCCTCGTCAATCTGAACGAAGGAGCCCTCTGATGGCGCAGCCGCCGCCTCCCGGACCCGGCCAGGGCGCCGACCCCGGCCGCGATGCCGGGCTGCCCGGCAGCCGGGACGGGCGGCTTGCCGCGTTCGCCGAGGACGGTCCCGGCGACACCCGCTGCCCCGGCCCGGGGCTGGCCGCACTGCTGGCTGAGGTGTCAGGACCGGAACAGCGCTGCACTGGTGCCACCGATGACGAGCTGGCCGGCCTGCTGGGCCGGTGGGCGGCGATGGAATCGTGGGCCGCGGCTGCCAAGCTGGGCGTGCTGCGGGAGATGATCCGCCGCCACGCCCGGCCCGGGCTGCGGGCGCGGATGCACGGCGACCTGCCCGACGCGTGGGAGGACGGCCTGGCCCACGAGGTGACCGCGGCGCTGGGCATGTCGCTGCCGGCCGCCGACAAGCTGCTGGTCGTTGCCTGGGAGCTGGCCGCCCGGCTGCCCGGCATCGGCGCGAAGCTTGCCGATGGCACGATTGACCTGCTGAAGGCGAAGATCGTCGTCGAAGAGCTATTCGTGCTCGACGATGAGAACGCCGCGCGGGCCGAGGCCATGATCATCGATGACCTGGCCGGCAAGACGCCCGGGATGATCGGCAAGCTAGCCGCGGCAGCCGTGGTGAGCGTGGACCCGGAAGGAGCGCGCAAGCGCCGCGAGCAGGCCGAGCGGGATGAGGCCCGGGTCCGGTTCTGGCGGGAAAACGGCGGTGCCTGCGCGCTGGCAGGCTACGGGCTGCCCACCGACGCGGCGCTGGCTGCTAACGCTGCCGTGAATCAGCGCGCCCAGGAGTACAAGAAGGCCAGGGTCAGCCCGGACGCGACGATGGACCAGCTGCGGGTGCTCGCCTTTCTCGACATCTTGAACAGCATCAGCGCCGCTGACCGCATAGCCCAGGCCCGGGCTGCGCAGGCCGAAGCCCAGGCGGGGGGACAGGGCAGCTGTTCCGGGGACGGCCCGGGTGGTGGTGGTGGCGGCAGCGGCGGCAGCAGCAGCGGCAATGGCGGTGATGATGGCCCGGCTGGCGGTCAGCCGGCCGCATCTGGCATGACCGGCATGACTGGCATGACTGGCACGACTGGCCCGGCTCTGCCAGCTCGCGTGAACCTGACCATCCCGTTCGCCACCCTGCTGGACCTGGCCGAGCGGCCCGGCGAGGCCAATGGCCTCGGCCCGCTCGACCCCGCGCTGGCCCGCGACCTGGCCGCGGCCGCTGCCCGGAGCCCGCACAGCGAATGGTGTGTCACGGTCACCAACGCCGCCGGGTGGGCCATCGGTCACGGTTGCGCCAGGCCCGCCCCTCCCGCCCGGCCTGCCCCGCCCACCCGGCCCGCCCCGCCCACCCGGACGCAGCAGGCCAGACACCCGCCACCCGGCAGGGACGACGCCTGGGCGTTCACCAGGCGCGACGGCACCGGCCCGCCAGGCGGGCACGGCTGCTGGACGATCACCGTGCCCGGAGGCAGGAACCTCACCGTCGAACTGCGCCCGGTCCCGCTGACCGAATGCGACCACCGGTATGAGTCCCGCGGCTACCAGCCCAGCGATACGCTGCGCCACCTGGTCCAGATCCGCGACGGTAAGTGCACGTTCCCGTGCTGTTCAAGGCCTGCCCGTGAATCGGATTTCGAGCACGCCGTCCCGTTCGACAACGGCGGACGGACGTGCGCCTGCAACGCGGGCATGCGCAGCCGCCGCTGCCATCGGGTCAAGCAGTCCAGCGGCTGGAAAGTGGACCAGCCGCTTCCGGGCTGGCACATGTGGACGACGCCCAGCGGCCGGACCTACACCCAGGG